>NZ_JBFTZS010000086.1:0-12615 GCF_056406675.1 Caulobacter sp. P1_B12_2
GGCCTCGACCTCTTCAGGGGCTTCTTCAGAGACTTCGGCCGGCTCCTCGCCCGCCTCTTCCTCGAACTCGACCTCTTCCTCGACATATTCCGGTTCGGGCGGAGCCTCGACCCAGCCCATGACGACGCGGGCGCGCATGATCAGCGCTTCGGCGTCTTCGGGCGACAGGTTGAAGCTGTCCAGGATGCCGGCTTCGCGGGTGCGCTCGCCGTCCTTGGTTTCGAACCAGCCGCGCAGGTCGTCCGGGATCAGACCGGCCAGGTCCTCGACCGACTTCACGTCGCCTTCGCCCAAGGCCACGGCCACGGGCAGGGTGACGCCTTCGATCTCCAGCAGGCTGTCCTCGACACCCAGCTCGACGCGCTTGGCGTCGAGAGCCGCGGCTTCCTTGTCGAGGAATTCGCGGGCCCGGGTCTGCAGTTCCTCGGCGGTTTCGTCGTCGAAGCCTTCGATGGCCGCGATCTCGTGCGGCTCGACATAGGCGACGTCCTCGACGGCCGCGAAGCCTTCGGTGACCAGCAGTTGTGCGATGACCTCGTCGACGTCCAGGGCTTCCTGGAACAGGGCCGTGGTCTCGGTGAACTGCTTCTGACGGCGCTCGCTTTCCTGGCTTTCCGTCATGATGTCGATCTGCCAGCCGGTCAGCTGCGAGGCCAGGCGGACGTTCTGGCCGCGGCGACCGATGGCCAGCGACAGCTGCTCATCCGGGACCACGACTTCGACGCGCTCGTCTTCCTCGTCCATGACGACCTTGGAGACCTCGGCCGGGGCCAGGCCGTTGACGATGAAGGTCGCCTCGTCCTCGGACCACTGGATGATGTCGATCTTCTCGCCCTGCAGCTCGGCCACCACGGCCTGCACGCGCGAGCCGCGCATGCCGACGCAGGCGCCGACCGGGTCGATGCTGGAGTCGTTGGAGATCACGGCCATCTTGGCGCGCGAACCGGGGTCGCGGGCCACGGCGCGGATCTCGATGACGCCGTCGTAGACTTCCGGCACTTCCTGCGCGAACAGCTTGGCCATGAAGCCGCCGTGGGCGCGCGACAGCATGATCTGCGGGCCCTTGGTCTCGCGACGGACGTCGTAGATGTAGGCGCGGATGCGGTCGCCGACGTTGAAGTTCTCGCGCGGGATCGACTGGTCGCGGCGCATGATGCCTTCGCCGCGGCCCAGGTCGACGATGACGTTGCCGTACTCGACGCGCTTGACGCTGCCGTTGACGATCTCGCCGGCGCGATCCTTGTACTCGTCGTACTGGCGCTCGCGTTCGGCTTCGCGGACCTTATGCATGACGACCTGGCGGGCCATCTGGGTCTGGACGCGGCCGATCTCGAACGGCGGCAGGCTTTCTTCGTAGATCTTGCCGACCTCGGCGTCGCGCCAGGTGCGCTTGGCCGACGACAGCTGGACCTTGCCGATCTCGCCTTCCAGCTCGAAGTCGTCCGGAACGACCTCGATCACCCGCTTCTGGGTGGTTTCGCCGGTCTTGGTGTCGATCTTCACGCGGATGTCGTGCTCGGCGCCGTAGCGGGCGCGGGCGGCCTTCTGCAGCGCGTCCTCGATCGCCTCGATGACGACTTCCTTCTCGATGCCTTTTTCACGCGCGACCGCATCGGCGATCTGCAGCAGCTCGAGGCGGTTGGCGGAAATGCCGATAGCCATGGTCAGTCCTCTTCACTTTCGGACAGGTCAATATCGTCGTCGGCGTCTTCGTCAGAGCCGATGTCTTCGTTATCCGCGCCTTCGCCTTCGGCTCCGACGTCATCTTCGTTTGCGCCTTCGCCTTCGGCTCCGACGCGGGCGGCGCGCTGGTCGGCGCCCCGCTTCATCAATTGATCGGTGAGCACCAGCTTGGCGTCGACGATCCATTCGAACGGGAAATAGACGGTGGTGTCGTCCTCGCCCTCGATGTTCAGGCCCACCTGGCCGTCCTCGACGCCGGCCAGCTCGCCCTTGAAGCGCTTGCGCCCCTCGGCGACGCGGTCCAGCTCGATGCGGATTTCCAGGCCGGCATAGGTGTCGAAGTCCTTCAGTCGCGTCAGCGGGCGATCGACGCCGGGGCTGGAGACTTCCAGGGTGTATTCGCCGCTGATCGGGTCGGCCGCGTCCAGGATCTCGGAGATGGCGCGCGACAGCTTGGCGCAATCCTCGACGTTCATGTCGCCGCCGCTGCCGTCTTCCTGCAGCGGACGTTCAGCCATGATCTGCAGACGGCGTTGCTCGGCCCCGCCCATCAGGCGCAGGCGGACGATCTCGTAGCCGACGGACTCGGCGACGGGATCGAGCAATTCGACCAGACCGATATCTTCCTGCGTCTTGCCGCGCACGGTTCTCTCAACTCACTGGGCCCCGCGATCAGCTCCCAAAAGGTCAAGCTGGCGAGCGGCCAAAGAAAAAGCGGCAGCCTTTCGGGCCGCCGCTCGAAAGCGCTATCAGCGCTGACGGACGATGTAGGAGCTATATAGCGCGATGTTTACGCGGTTGGAAGCCCCCCGCCGTCGTGACTCATCGTCACCTCTTCCGCACCGCAGCACTTGTGGCCTATAAGCGCCCCGCGCAGGCTCGCCTCCCCGCGGGACCTTTCCCAAAACGAAGAGTCACAATGGACCTCTCCAAGATCGCCGTCGGCGTGAACCCGCCGTACGACCTGAACGCCGTCATCGAGATCCCGCAAGGCGGCGAGCCGGTGAAGTACGAGATCGACAAGGCCAGCGGCGCGCTGATGGTCGATCGCTTCCTGCACACGGCGATGTTCTATCCGGCCAATTACGGCTTCATCCCCCACACCCTGGCCGACGACGGCGACCCGGCCGACATCATGGTCGTGGGTCCGACCCCGGTGGTGCCCGGCGCGATCATCCGCTGCCGCCCGATCGGCGCCCTGATGATGGTCGACGAGGCGGGTTACGACGAAAAGATCCTGGCCGTGCCGGTCGACAAGCTGCACCCGTTCTACACCGGCGTGTCCAGCTGGCGCGACCTGCCGGTCATCCTGACCGAGCAGATCGCCCACTTCTTCCAGCACTACAAGGATCTGGAAAAGGGCAAGTCGACCAAGATCACCGGCTGGGCCGATCCGGAAGAGACCGCCGAACTGATCCGCGCGGCCATCAAGCGCCACGACGAGACCACCTGAGACCCGCGATCATCGCATGATCCCGAAGGGGAGCTCGCCGACCGGCGGGCTCCCCTTTTTCGTATCTAGCTCACACCAGCGGTCGACAGCCATGCGCCCAGCAACGCCACCATGACGAGGTCGACACCCGCCGTCACGGCGGCGAAGCCCTTCAGGAACCGCTTTCGGTGGGCGACCAGCGCGCCGATGTAGAAAAGCTTGCTGGCGATGGCCACGCTGACCACCAGGGTCCGCGTTTCGGGGTGAAGGGCGGCCCACAGCATCATCGCCCCGATCAGCGCGATCAGGAATCCCCAGCCCCGGACCATGAGGTCGACCAGCGGCCCTTCCAGGGTCTCGCCATAGGTGGATTTCGACGCGCGCGTCGGCGTGATCGCGAACTGCAGCATGCTGATCGTCAGCAGGCCGCCGACGATCAGGACGATATGGATGTGATCGTTCAGCCAGGTCATGACCGCTTCCCCCGCGCCCGTCGAGACGCGGGCTGGCGGCCAGCCTAGCACGAGGCGGCGCCGCAGGCGGAGGCGTCAGGTCCTGACGAAGTCCAGGAACACCGGCGCGCAGTCGCCCAGCTTCTTTTCCTCGTAGCGGGTGGTGACGTGGTCGGCCGGCGCCGCGTTGCGGTCGGCGGCTTCGTCGGCGAAGCGGAAGGCCGGGTCGGCCAGCACCCGCTCGATCGTCCACTCGGCGTAGTCGGCCCAGTCGGTGGCGAACCGGAAGGCCGCGCCCGGCTTCAGCGCCCGGGCCAGCTCGGCCACGAAGGCCGGCTGGATCAGGCGGCGCTTGTTGTGGCGGGCCTTGTGCCAGGGGTCGGGGAACATGATGAAAAGGCGATCGATCGAGGCGTCGGGCAGCCAGCCGACCACGTCGCGGGCGTCGCCCTCGTGGATGCGGACGTTCTTCAGCCCCTGCTCCTCGACGTGGCGCACGGCGCTGGCCACGCCGTTGACGAAGGGTTCGGCGCCGATCACCAGCACATCGGGGCGCTTGCCGGCCTGGGCCGCCATGTGCTCGCCGCCGCCGAAGCCGATCTCAAGCCAGACTTCGGTCGCTTCCGGCATCAGGTCGCGCGGCTGGAACGGCGCGGTCGGCACGGCGATCTCGGGCAGAAGGGTGTCGAGCAAGGCCTGCTGGCGCGGCTTCACCGGCCGCGACTTCAGGCGGCCGAACGAGCGCAGCGGCCCGTGGGGCTGGGTGGGATTGGTCATGGGCGGGGTCTTAGCGCCTGACCGCCGCGGGAGCTAGGGCGCCGTCGAATATCCCCAGCGGACCATGTCCGACCAGAACGGGATCGCCTTGCCCTGGTCCCGCAGGTTGAAATCCAGAGGATCGGCCAGGAACTCGTGGTCGATGTAGCTCTCCAGGTCCCGGCCATAGACGACAATGTCGGCCTGATAGACCGAGAAGATCGGATTGCCGGCCTCGCGCGGCGTCTCGGGCATGTAGCGATGGCCGTAGACGGGGATCAGCCTGGGCGCGGCGGCCACGACGCGGCGCAGCACGGCCGCCCGCTCGGCGGGATCGGCGGGACGCGGCCCCCATTCGGGCCACCAAAGGTCGTTTTCCTCGACGTCGAATAACAGGCCCTCGCAGGGCCAGGCGAAGCTTTCGGCAAGCTTCTCGTGATCGCGGGTCCAGTCCAGGGCGCCGACGATCCGGTGCTTCAACAGCAGCGCCCGCAGGTCGGGCGGAAAGAAAAAGCCGAACCGCGCCTGGGCGGCGTCGAGTTCGGCTTCGGTATGGGGCGGCCCCCAGATTTCACTCCGGGGGCCGCTCATGGCTTACGCCAGGCCCTTCAGCTCCGACACCAGGTCGGTCTTCTCCCACGAGAAGCCGCCTTCGTTGTCCGGCGTGCGGCCGAAGTGGCCGTAGGCGGCGGTGCGGGCGTAGATCGGCTTGTTCAGTTGCAGGTGCTCGCGGATCGAACGCGGGGTGGCGCCGCCGATCAGGGTGGGGAGCAGCTTTTCCAGCACTTCGGGATCAACCTTGCCGGTGCCGTGCAGATCGACGTGGAACGACACGGGCTGGGCCACGCCGATGGCGTAGGCGATCTGGATGGTGCAGCGCTCGGCGAGGCCGGCGGCCACGACGTTCTTGGCCAGGTAGCGGCAAGCATAGGCGGCCGAGCGGTCGACCTTGGTCGGATCCTTGCCCGAGAACGCGCCGCCGCCGTGCGGGGCCGCGCCGCCGTAGGTGTCGACGATGATCTTGCGGCCGGTGACGCCGGCGTCGCCGTCCGGGCCGCCGATCTCGAAGCGGCCGGTCGGATTGATCAGCCACTGGGTCTTCTTGGTGATCAGGCCTTCCGGGAAGATCGGCAGGATGTGGGGCTTGATCAGGTCGAGCACGCGCTTGGAGGTCGCGGCCTTACCGTCGATCTTCTTCTTGTGCTGGTGCGACACGACGATCGAAACGACGCGGACCGGCTTGCCGGTGGCGTCATACTCCAGGGTCACCTGGCTCTTGGCGTCGGGCTCGAGCTCCGACAGTTCGCCCGAGTGGCGCAGCTGGGCCAGGCGGCTGAGGATGTTGTGGCTGTATTGCAGGGTGGCCGGCATCAGCTCCGGGGTCTCGGTGCTGGCGTAGCCGAACATGATGCCCTGGTCGCCGGCGCCTTCGTCCTTCTTGTCCGAAGCGTCCACGCCTTGGGCGATGTGGGCCGACTGGCCGTGCAGGTAGTTGGCGTATTTCGCCTTCTGCCAGTGGAAGCCCTTCTGCTCGTAGCCGATGTCCTTGATCGCGGCGCGGACCTTGGACTCCAGCGAGCCGAGGATGTCCTTGGTCAGCTGCTTGTTGGCGGCCTTGTCGCCGCCCGGCTTGCCGGCCCGCACTTCGCCCGCCAGGACGATGCGGTTGGTGGTGACCAGGGTTTCGCAAGCGACGCGCGCTTCGGGGTCGGCGGTCAGGAAGGCGTCGACGACGGTGTCGCTGATCCGGTCAGCGACCTTGTCCGGATGGCCTTCAGAAACGCTTTCGCTGGTGAAGATGTAGGAAGAACGGCTCAAGGATCAGCTCCGGACATGACGCCGCCCGCCCGGACGGCTGCCCGACGGACTATCGCGAACATATAAAGATAAGTTTATGTCCGCAAGTCGCGCCGGCGGGCTTTCGCCGGATCTGGTCCCAGAATCAGTCCTTTGACACTTCTTCGATCATGTCCTCGGCCATTGACCGAACCAGATCCAGGATGCGACGGCGGACCCGGGACTTGCCGATGCGCGGGAACAGCGCGGCCAGTTCCAGACCTTCGGGGGTCATCAGGAAGTCGTGCACGAACTGCTCCGAACCGTTTTCCTCGAAACCCTCGAAGTCGGTCGGGTCGGCCAGGCCTTCGAAGAAGTAGGACACCGACGACTGCAGGCTCTTGGCGATCTCGTAGAGCTTGGAGGCGCTGACGCGGTTGGCGCCACGCTCGTACTTCTGCACCTGCTGGAAGGTCAGGCCCAGGTCGTCCGCCAGGCGCTCTTGGCTGACGCCAAGAATCTTGCGCCGCATGCGGATCCGAGCGCCGACGTGCAGGTCGACGGGGTTCGGGGAGCGTTCTTGGTCAGGGGTCGTGTTCATGCCGTTTCAATCACTCGGGGGGAAGCCACGGATATCTGGAAGCTTGTCTGTTTCAGTTTAGGACTTTTTCCAAGCCTCGACCTCCTGGAACGCGAATTGCCGCGGCAAATGAAACCAAAAGCAGCAATCCGAACGGCCAGTGCCCAAGCTTGGAGAACAGGGTCGGCGAACTGATATCGCTAACCTTACCGTCGATCACCCCTGATTCGCCAAGTTTCAAGCGGGCGCCGGGCAAAATTCTTCCCTGCGCATCGATCAGGGCGGACACGCCCGTAGGGGTGGCGCGGATAATCGGCGTGCCCGTTTCGATGGCGCGGTAGCTGGCCAGGTTCAGGTGCTGCAAAGGTCCGGAGGTCACCCCGAACCAAGCGTCGTTCGAGACATTGACGATAGCGCGCACCCCGGGAGTCGGTTCCGCCAGGCGCGGGAACAGGCTCTCGTAGCAAATCAGCGGTTGCACCAGCAGGTCCGGGGCGATCCGCAGCGGTCGAGGCGCGGGTCCGGTTGCGAAGCCGTCGCCCAGGTGGGCCATGCTCTTGACGCCCAGCCGGGTCATCAGGGCGTCGGCCGGCAGGTATTCGCCGAACGGCACCAGCCGGTGCTTGTCATAGATCCCGACCACCACGACGTCGTCGGCCGTACGGCGCAAGGCGACCAGGCTGTTGTAATAGACCGGCTTGTCGGGCGTCCCCTCGTAGCGATAGCCGCCGATCAGCAGGAGCTGGCCGGGCTGGAGGGCGTCGATGATCGCCTGCCGCACCCAGCTGCCGGGGACCATGTAGTCGTTGATCGCCAGCGGCAGGGCGCCTTCGGGCCAGACGACGATGGCGGCGGGCTTGCCGGCGTAGGGCCTGGCGGTCAGCGAGACATAAGCCTGGACGATCTGGGCGAAGCGGGCGGCGTCCCACTTGGATTCCTGCGGGATGTCGGCCTGAACGATGCGGACGGTCAGCCCATTCGGGCCGCCGGCCGAGGTCGCCGGTCGCGCCACGGCGCCGCCGATGTAAAGCGCCGCGAGCACGACGGCCGCCGATCCCACGACGACCTGCCCTCGCCGGCCCTCGCGCCAGACCGCCGGGGCGGCGGCGATGACCAGGGTGACCCAGGTCAGGCCATAGGCGCCGACCACCGCCGCGAACTGCGACACGGCCGAGCCGGCCCGCCAAGTCTCGCCGGGCAGGTTCCAGGGGAAGCCGGTCAGGATGTGGCCGCGCGTCCATTCCAGGACCGCGAAGGCCCCGGCGAACACCAGCACCCTCCGCACGCCGAGCGGGCGGATCAGGCGGTAGAGCACCGCCGCCAGGCCCCAGAACAGCGCCAGACCGGCGGCCATGGCGGCCACCGCGAACGGAGCCATCCAGCCCTGATTGGCGGCGTCGACCATGAAGGCCTCGGCGATCCACCAGGTGGAGAGGCCGAAATAGCTCAGGCCCATCAGCCAGCCGCGGAAGAAGGCCGACCGCAGCGGCCGGGGGCCGTCGATCGCATCGAGCAGCCACAGCAGGACCGCGTAGCCCAGCAGGCCCGGCAGGACGCCGAACGGCGGATGGGCCAGGGCGGCGGCCAATCCGGCTAGCAGGGCCAGGCCGCGCACCCGCCACGGCGTCAGCTTCGGCAAAGCCGGCAGGTTCACGAAGCGGCCACGCGGCCAGGCGTTTCGGCCGTCCCGGCGACCGCCGCCGGACGCACCCGGACGCGGCGCACGCGACGCGGGTCGGCCTCGACGACCTCCAGGTCGAAGCCGGCGGGGTGGGCGATCACCTCGCCCCGTTGCGGCACGCGGCCGGCCAGGGCCACGACCAGGCCGGCGACGGTGTCGATGTCCTCTTCCATGTCCGGCGGCGCCAGGTCGCGGTCGAGGGCGGCTTCCAGGTCTTCCAGCGGCGCTCGCGCATCCACCTCGAACAGGCCGCCGGGGCGGGCGACGATGTTGGAGACTTGGGCGTCGTCGTGCTCGTCGTCGATCTCGCCGACCACCGCCTCGATCAGGTCTTCCATGGTGACCAGGCCGTCGGTGCCGCCGAACTCGTCGATGACAAGGGCCATGTGGATGCGGCTGGTGCGCATGCGCAGCAGCAGGTCGGCGGCCCGCATCGAGGCCGGCACGTACAGCGCCTCGCGCCGCAGGCGATGCAGGATCTGGTCGCTCGGGGCCGGCCGCTTTCCGTCGTTGGCCAGCAGGCGGAACACGTCCTTGACGTGGATCACCCCGACCGGATCGTCCAGCGTCTCGCGGTAGATCGGCATCCGCGAGTGCTCGGCCTCGGTGAACTGAGCCACCACCGCTTCGAACGGCGCGCCCGCCTCGACGGCGACGATGTCGGCGCGGGGCGTCATCACGTCGGCCACCCGCAGGCTCTGGAAGGCCTCGGCCTGGTCGACCATGTCGACCTCGTGGACCAAGGCGGGGTCAGCCGGGCGCGTGGCCTCGGACAGACCCGGCGCGCCCCGGCCGGCCAGGTCCTTGCGCATCTTTCGGAAGAACGCCCGCACGCCTCGGCTCAGGCGAGCCGAACCGACGGGCGGGGAACTCTGGTCGTCGCTGGGCATGCCCTGGCTTGGTTATCCCTCTGCGGGCGGCGGTTCGGCATAGGGGTCGGGAATGTCCAAGCCGGCGAGGATCTCGCGCTCGAACGCTTCCATGGCCTCGGCCTCGGCGTCGTCCTGATGGTCGTATCCTAAGAGATGAAGCACCCCGTGCGCCACCAGATGTTGCAAGTGGTGCGCAAGAGGCTTGCCCTGCTCGATCGCTTCGCGTTGGCAAACCCCGAACGCCAGGGCGATGTCGCCGATCTGACCTTCCGGATTAGGTGGCGACGGGAAGGACAGGACGTTGGTCGCGTAGTCCTTCTGGCGGAAGTCGCGGTTCAGCGCCTGGACGCTGTCGTCGTCGGCCAGCAGGATGACGATGCCGTTGCCCGTGATGTCCTCGTGGGCGTCCAGCACCGCCTGAGCGGCGCGCCAGACCAGGGCCTCGGCCTCGGGCTCGGCCTTGGTCCAGGCCTCGTCCTCGATCTCGATGTCCACGGTGATCATTGGGGGGTGATCGTCATCTAGCGCGTCGTCGTCTGCAGGGCGTCGGCGTCGTAGGCCTTGACGATGCGCTCGACCAGCGGATGGCGCACCACGTCGGCCGAGGTGAAGCGCGACACCGCCACGCCTTCGACGCCTTCGAGGATCGACACCGCGTGGGCCAGGCCGGAATCGCGGGGGTTCAGCAGATCGACCTGGGTCGGATCGCCCGTCACCACCATCCGCGCGCCCTCGCCCAGACGGGTCAGGACCATCTTCATCTGCAGGCGCGAACAGTTCTGGGCCTCGTCGACGATGACGAACGCATGGGCCAGGGTGCGGCCGCGCATGAAGGCGATCGGGGCGACCTCGATCTCCAGCTTCTCACGACGGCGGCGCAGCTGGTCGGCGCCCATGATGTCGGTCAGGGCCTCCCAGACCGGAGCCATGTAGGGGTCGACCTTTTCGTTCAGGTCGCCCGGAAGAAAGCCGAGCTTTTCGCCGGCCTCGACGGCGGGACGGGTGACGATCAGCCGATCGACCTCGCCGCGCAGCAGCATGCCCGCGCCCTGGGCCACGGCCAGGAAGGTCTTGCCGGTGCCGGCTGGACCCAGGCCAAAGCACAGCGGATGGCTGCCCATGGCCTCCATGTAGCGGGCCTGACCCTTGGTCTTGGGCGAGACCGAACCCTTGCGCACGGTGCGGGACGAGGCCTGGCCGCCGGTGCTCTGGGCTTCGCCCACGGCGACGCGGACATCGGCCTCGACCACTTCGTCGCCGGCGTCGGCGCGTTCGGACAGGTCGCGCAACGCCCGCTTGGCGCCCGTACGGCCCTTGACGTCGCCGGTGATGGTGACGCCGCCGCCCGGGGTCTCGATCAACACCTTGAAGGCGTCCTCGATCAGGGCGGCGTGACGACCGCTCGGACCGGAAACGGCGCGGACGGCGGTGTCGGACAGGGGCAGGAACTCAGGCGTACGGCTCAAGCGGGCTCCCAAATGGGCTTAGGGGCGAGAGGTTGATTTTCGAGCACGCCGCCCAGGCTCATCTTGGCCGACGACTCGATGCGGACGGAAACGATCTGGCCCAGCAGGCTGTCAGGGCCCACCGCGTGCACCGCCTGAAGATAGGGACTGCGACCGACGATTTGACCGGGATTGCGGCCTTTTTTCTCGAACAGCACCGGCATGACCTTGCCGACCTGCAGGGCGTTGAACGCCTTCTGCTGCTCGTCGAGCAGGACGTTGAGGCGATCCAGGCGCTCGGCCTTGACGGCTTCGTCCACTTGGCCGGGCATGGCCGAGGCCGGGGTGCCCGGCCGGCGCGAATATTTGAACGAGAAGGCCGAGGCGAAACCAACCTCGCGGACCAGCTCGAGCGTCTTCTCGAAATCGCCGTCGCGCTCGCCGGGGAAGCCGACGATGAAGTCGCCGCTCATGGCGATGTCGGGCCGCGCGGCGCGGATCTTCTCGATCAGGCGCACATAGCTCTCGGCCGTGTGGTCGCGGTTCATGGCCTTGAGGATCTTGTCCGACCCGGCCTGCACGGGAAGGTGCAGGTAGGGCATCAGCTCGGGCAGCTCGCCATGCGCCTCGATGAGGTCGTCGCCCATGTCGCGCGGGTGGCTGGTGGTGTAGCGGATGCGGTCCAGGCCCGGGATCTTCGCCAGGCGACGCACCAGCTTGGCCAGGGTGTAGCCGCCGCCGTCATAGGCGTTGACGTTCTGGCCCAGCAGGGTGACTTCGCGCACGCCCTGGTCCGCCAGGCGCTTGGCCTCGTCCTCGATCTRCTCGGGCGGCCGCGACCACTCGCCGCCGCGGGTATAGGGCACCACGCAGAAGGTGCAGAACTTGTCGCAACCTTCCTGCACGGTCAGGAAGGCGCTGACGCCGTTGACCTGGCGCTCGGCCGGCAGGGCGTCGAACTTCTCGTCGGCGGCGAAGTCGGCGCTCAAGCGCTCGCCGGTGGCCCGGTGGGCGCGGGCGATCAGCTCGGGCAGCTGGTGATAGGCCTGGGGTCCGACCACCAGGTCGACCGCGGGCTGGCGATGCATGATCTCCTTGCCCTCGGCCTGGGCCACGCAGCCGGCCACGGCGATGGTCATCTTGCCGCCGGCCTCGGCCTTGCGGGTCTTCATCTGCTTGATGTAGCCGAGCTCGGAATAGACCTTCTCGGTGGCCTTCTCGCGGATGTGGCAGGTGTTGAGCACCACCAGATCGGCGCCTTCGGCTTCTTCGACCACGCGATAGCCCAGCGGACGCAGGACATCGGCCATGCGCTCGCTGTCATAGACGTTCATCTGACAGCCGTAGGTCTTGATATAGAGGCGCTTTTGCGGGGTCTCGCTCATGCGGCGAGGTTATGGGCGCGAGGGGGCCCGCGTGCAAGGTTTTGGGGGACACACCTGTCTTCCTTCTCCCGCAAGGGGGAGAAGAAAGCCGCTACTCCTCGATCGGAACCCCGTAGAGCTCCAGCCGGTGGTCCACCAGCTTGTAGCCCAGCTTCCGCGCGATGGCGTTCTGCAGGGCCTCGATCTCCTCGTCCACGAACTCGACGACCTTGCCGGTCTTCATGTCGATGAGGTGGTCGTGGTGGTGGTCAGGGGTTTCTTCGTAGCGCGAGCGGCCGTCGCGGAAGTCGTGACGCTCGATGATGCCGCTCTCCTCGAACAGGCGCACCGTCCGATAGACCGTGGCGATCGAGATGTGCGGGTCCACGGCGTGGGCGCGGCGGTGCAGCTCCTCGACATCCGGATGGTCGGTGGCCGACGACAGCACGCGCGCGATGACCCGACGCTGGTCGGTCATGCGCATGCCCTTTTCGATGCAGAGCTTTTCGAGGCGGTCCACGGCGGCGTCTCCGGAAAGATGAATCCAAACGAGATTCGCGGGCAAGATAGGGGC
>NZ_JBFTZS010000087.1:0-12592 GCF_056406675.1 Caulobacter sp. P1_B12_2
CCGGCCGGGCTGACGGCCCGCACGCGCCAGGCGTCCGGGTCCCGGCAGGCGACCCCCGTCAGGGGCGAGCGGCCCGAGGCCTGGAAGGCCCGGCAATAGACGCCCGACGCGGTCTTGAACGACAGGGCGATGCGCACCGGCCCAGCCGCCTGACCCGAAGTCTGGGTGTTCAGCGCCTGGGCCAAGGGGCCGGCGGCGATCGGGGCCGGCTCGTCGGCGCCGCTGAGCGTGACGGGCGGCGGCGCGGCCAGGCGGCCGATCACCAGACCGGCGATCAGACAGGCGCTCAGGCCGACCCAGGCGGGCGCGCCCCGGCCGGTCGCGCCGGCCGGCTTGGGCAGCTTGGGGTCACGCGGCTTGGCCTTCTCCTTGACCTTCTCCTTGGCCTTGGCGCCGGGGAAGGCGATGATTTCGGCCGGCTGGGTCGAGGGCGGCGGCTTGGCGGGCGCCGCCGCGCCCGTAGCGCCGGGCGGCGCGGCGCGCACGACCCCGGCATGGGCGCTGGACAGCAGGCGGCGCAGCGCGCGCTGGGTCTCGATCCTCAAGGCCAGCTGCGGATCGGTGGCCATGGCCGCCTCGATCCGGGCCATGTCCTCGGGCGGCAGTTCGCCATCGACAAAGGCGAACACCTCTTCGTCCGGGACGGTCATGACGGGGCTCCTTGGTCGCTGGAGTTACTCTAGCCGGGAGGCGGGCCCCTGCGCCAGTTTGTCGGCGGGCGTTCGACGTTTTCACGCGACCTCGCGGCGTGGCCTGAACGCGCGGATCGGCTCGATGCCGGTCCCTCCTGGGTTGATTATCCGAGGAAATTCTCCTTTCCGCGAGCAAAAATAGTCGGCGCCACAGGGAAGCAAACGCCGTCGGACGCGTTCAGACGGATCGAGATGCGGCCCCTAAAGCCGCCCCGATCTCGTCGATCGATAGGAGAAGACCATGCGCAAGACTTCATTCCTGATGACCGCCGCGACGGCGACCTTCCTGCTCGCCGCCCCGATGGCCCAGGCCCAGATCCTCGGCGGATCCGGCGGCGCCACGGGCGGACTGGGCGGGACCGTGGGCGGATTGACGGGCCAGGCGGGTGGCTCGGTGACCGGSTCCGGTCAGGTCAATCCCGACACCGACGGCCTGACCTCTCGTCTGCAGACCACGACCGAACGCACCCGCCAACGGGCCGGCGACGCCGTTCAGACGACGCGTGACGCCACCGGGCGCACCGTCAAGAAGGGCCGCTCGGCGGCCGACGCCGTGGTCGGCGCGGGGACCGATACGGCCGGCTCCGCCACCGCCAACACCTCGGGCGCGGCCAGCGCGGCCGGCGACCTGTCCAATGACGGGGTCTCCGGTTCGCTGAGCGGCGCGACGGGCGCCGGCGCGGGGAGCAACCGCGGCGGGGCCAATGGGGCCGGCTCGGTGGGGGTCTCCGGCTCGGCCAATCGCGACGGCGTGGGCGCTTCGGTCAACACCGGCGCCTCGGCCGACGCCAAGGTCCGCAACTAGCCTTTCGGGTGCAGCCTGAAACGAAAACGCCCGCCTCGGCTGACCGAGGCGGGCGTTGACGTTCGTGGGTTTCGGAACCCTTACGAGTCCAGGAAGCTGCGCAGCTTGCGCGACCGGCTCGGGTGCTTGAGCTTGCGCAGGGCCTTGGCTTCGATCTGGCGGATCCGTTCGCGCGTGACCGAGAACTGCTGGCCGACCTCTTCCAGGGTGTGGTCGGTGTTCATGCCGATGCCGAAGCGCATGCGCAGAACCCGTTCTTCCCGCGGGGTCAGCGACGCGAGCACTCGCGTCGTTGTTTCGCGAAGATTGCTCTGGATGGCCGCGTCGATCGGCAGGATGGCGTTCTTGTCCTCGATGAAGTCGCCCAGGTGGCTGTCTTCCTCGTCCCCGATCGGGGTTTCGAGCGAGATGGGCTCCTTGGCGATCTTCAGGACCTTGCGGACCTTCTCCAGCGGCATGGCCAGCTTTTCGGCCAGCTCTTCCGGGGTCGGCTCGCGGCCGATCTCGTGCAGCATCTGGCGGCTGGTGCGGACGATCTTGTTGATCGTCTCGATCATGTGCACCGGGATGCGGATGGTCCGCGCCTGGTCGGCGATCGAGCGGGTGATCGCCTGACGAATCCACCAGGTGGCGTAGGTCGAGAACTTGTAGCCGCGGCGATATTCGAACTTATCGACGGCCTTCATCAGGCCGATGTTGCCTTCCTGGATCAGGTCCAGGAACTGCAGGCCGCGGTTGGTGTACTTCTTGGCGATCGAGATCACGAGACGGAGGTTGGCTTCCACCATCTCCTTCTTGGCCTGACGGGCTTCGCGCTCGCCCTTCTGGACGGTCTGGACGATGCGGCGATAGTCGTCGATCGGCACGCCGGTCTCGGTGGCCAGGGCGGCGATTTCCTGGCGGATGTCGCTGACCGAATTGGTGTCGTTCTCGACGAACTTGGTCCAGCGCACGCCCATGGCCTTCACCTGCTCAACCCAGTTGGGGTTCAGCTCGGAGCCGAAATAGGCCTTCAGGAACTCGCTGCGGCTGATGCCGTAGCTGTCGGCCAGGCGCAGCAGGCGGCCTTCGAGACCGATCAGGCGCTTGTTGATCGCATACAGCTGCTCGACCAGCGCCTCGATGCGGTTGTTGTTCAGCTTCAGCGTCTTGAGGTGCAGGATGATGGTGGTCGACAGGCCCTCATAGGCCTTGCGATCCGCATCGCTCAGATCGGCGCCCTTCAGGCGGCTGCCGACCAGCTTGTCCTGCAGCTTGCGGAAGGTCTCGAACTCGCTGGCGATCGCATCGAGGATGGCCATCACGCCTTCGCGCAGCTCGCCTTCCATGGCGCTGACCGTCGGGCCGGCGCCGTCGTCGAAATCGTCTTCGTCTTCTTCGCCCTCGGCCTTGGGTTCGCCGCCGGGCTCTTCGTCGCTCGGCTCGGCCGGCTCTTCGTCGGCGGCCGGCGCGGCGGCCACGCCGTTGATCGCGGCGTAGGTGCCTTCCAGGTCGATGACTTCACGCAGCAGGATGCGGCCGGTGCCCAGCTCTTCGCGCCAGACCATGATCGCTTCGAAGGTCAGGGCGCTTTCGCACAGACCGCGGATCATGGTGTCGCGGCCGGCCTCGATACGCTTGGCGATGGCGATTTCGCCCTCGCGCGACAGCAGCTCGACCGAGCCCATTTCGCGCAGGTACATGCGCACGGGATCGTCCGTGCGGTCATAGGCCGCCGGCTTCTCGCTGGTGATGACCTGCTGGTTGTCTTCGCGGGCGACGACTTCGCCGCCTTCCGAGCCTTCGGCGTCTTCTTCGGCCTCGACCACGTTGACGCCCATCTCGCTCAGCATGGCGAGGGTGTCTTCGATGGCTTCGGACGTGACTTCTTCCGACGGCAGGACCTTGTTCAGCTCGTCCATCGTGACATAGCCGCGGGCCTTGGCCTGCTTGATGAACTTCTTGACGCCGGCATCGGTCAGGTCGAGCAGGGGGCCGTCGCCGCCGGTGGCTTCAGGCGCTTCCGTCTCGGCCGAGGAATTGTTGCTCATTCAGGTCTCCGAAACGACGCGGCGCCGAAACAAGGCGCGCGTCGAGAAATGTCTACGTGATGGGTCGCCTGCGCATCGCGCCCTGTCGTCCGTGCAAGCCATCCAGTGAACCGCTAAAAAAATTCTCAAGAACAACGCCTGAAACACGCCGAAGAGCCATGGGCTAACGCTCCGCGAGCTGGGCTCAGTGCGGAGGCGTTGTCTTCGCGCGCGATCAGCATAGACCCTTGAGGGGTTTCAGCAGCCACTGGGACCTGGCGGCGGCGAGGGTGACATCCTGTTTCAAGGAGGGCGCGCGCATCAAAATGGCGGCCCGAGCGATGTCAATCAGCTGCGTGGCAAATCCTTGAGTCGCCAGATGGCGTTGCGTGACGCGCGAGTCAAGATGGGTAGTGTTAAGTATCGTTCTATTTCCGCGCGTCTCGCCCGTCGCCCTCTAGGTGATCGCCACCGTGGTGGGCGGGGCTTCCCAGAACTCCAGGCCGCTGATCTGCCGCTCCAGCACGCCGATCCGCGTCCGAAGGTCGCGGGTGGCCGACAGGGTGCCGGCGGTGACGGCTTCGCGGCGCAGGGAGTCCAGGGCGCGTTCGCTGTCGCCGATCTCGATCAGGGCCTCGTAGCAGGCCGACCACAGGGCCTTGGCGCGGTGGGGGTCCATGTTCGGGTCGAGGAACGGCACGGGGATCGCCCCGGCCACGCGCTCGACCTCGGCGACCTGGCCGCCCAGGCCCTTGCGGTCGAGAATGGCGCGGAACGGGGTGTCGTCGCCGATGCCGTCGGACAGGGCGTCGAACAGTTCGACCGCCAGCGGGGCCAGGCGCGGATCGCCGAAGCCGATCCGCTCGATGGCCTCGTCATAGGGCCGGGCCCAGGCCGGATGATCCAGCGCCGCGATGGCCACGGCGGCGTGGAAGGGCTTGAGCCGCGTGCCGATCTCGGCCCGGGCGACGCCGCGAATGCCGGGGTCTGGCGGACCGCGATCGCGCCCGCCTTTCCACTGGCCGCGCGGCACGAAGGGCCTGCCGCCGTACCCGCCGCCGCCGTCCTGCCCGCCGCCGAAGGTCGGCTTGGGAAACAGCGCGTCCAGCTTGGCGTAGAGGTCGTCGCGATAGGCGGCGGCCAGGTCCTTGTCGGCGATGGTCCCGGCCGCGGCGCGCAGGCGCTGCTTGAGGCCGGCCTTGCGCTCGGGCGTGTCCAGCGGCTCCAGGTCGCGTTCGCGGACGAACAGGGCCTCGACGAAGGGCGTGGTCTGGGTCAGCTGGCTTTTCAGGGCCGCGGCGCCCTGCTCGCGCAGCACGTCGTCGGGGTCCTTGCCGCCGGTCACGATCGAGAACTTGAACGAGCGGCCGGGCTTCAGCAGCGGCAGGGCGCGGTCGATGGCCCGGGCGGCGGCCCGCTGGCCGGCCTTGTCGCCGTCGAAGCTGAGCGTCGGCTCGGGATGCAGGCGCCACAGCACCTCCATCTGCTCCTCGGTCATGGCCGTGCCCATCGGCGCCACGGCCGGCAGGCCCGCCCGCTGGCAGGCGACGACGTCCATGTAGCCTTCGACCACCAGCATCGGCGTCTGTTCCGTCGGCGCGGCGGCCTGGGCCGCGTGCAACAGCTTGCGGGCCTCGTACAGGCCATACAGCAGCCGGCCCTTGTGGAAGAGCGTGGTCTCGGGGCCGTTCAGGTACTTGGCGCGGGCGGCGGGATCCATGGCCCGGCCGCCGAACGAGACCACCCGGCCCCGGGTGTCGGTAATCGGGAAGATGATCCGGTCCCGGAACCGGTCATAGGGCGCGCCGCCGTCCTCGGGCGCGATCAGCAGGCCCGCCTCGACCAGCTCGCCCGGCGAGGCGCCCTTGGCGATCAGATAGTCCTTCAGGGCCGTGCGGCCGTTGGGCGAGAAGCCGATGCGGAAGCGGCTCCACTGGTCCTCGGGCAGGGCGCGGCGGGCCAGGTAGTCGCGGGCGGCCTGGCCAACGGGACGGCGCAGCTCGCTCTCGAACCAGGCCGAGGCCAGCTCCATCCAGTCGCCCAGGCCGGCGCGCTTCTTGTCCTCCTGGGCGGCGCGGGCGTCGGGCTCGGGCAGGGCCATGCCCGCCTCGGCCGCCAGCCGCTCGACCGCCTCCGTGAAGGTCAGCCGCTCGGTCTCCTGCAGGTAGGAGATGATGTCGCCGTGCTTGCCGCTGGAGAAGCAGTGATAGAAGCCCTTGTCGTCGTTGACGAAGAACGACGGGCTCTTTTCCTTGGTGAACGGCGACAGCCCCGCATACTCGCGCCCCTGCCGCCGCAGCTTCACCGACTTTCCGATCACGTCGGAAGGGCGAAGACGGGTTTTCAGCTCGTCGAGGAAATGGTCGTCGAAACGCATGGCGGTCTGGTTATGAGCATAGGCCGACCCGGCGGGTTTCGCACGTCGGATGATCGGTTCGTCCAGAGCTGGATTGTGGAGGTGTGGATAAGCGCCACCCCTTTGATCCGCTCATCCCGGCGAAGGCCGGGACCCAGATCCCATAGCTGGGAGGTTGATTGGAAGCGCTCAGCGTGCCTGGCGTCAGCCCCACCGTCATTCCATCTGGGTCCCGGCCTTCGCCGGGATGAGCGGATATAAGAATTATGCCGCCGCCAAAAACCGCGTCCGCACTTTCAGCCACAACATGTTCACCGCCAGCCCTGTCAGCACCAAGGCTGCCGCCGCCAGCTTCCACCCCGGCAGGCTCTCGTGCAGCAGGATGGCCGAGGCGCCCATGCCGAACACCGGCACCAGCAGGGCCATGGGCGTGACGGTCGCGGCCGGGTGGCGCGCCAGCAGCCAGCCCCACGCCGCGTAGCCGAACATGGTGTTGCCCACCGCCTGCCAGGCCACCGCGCCCCAGGTCAGGGCGTCGGCGTTTCGGACGCCCGCGACCATGGCCGGCCAGCCTTCCAGCCACAGGGACATCAGGAACAGCGGCGGGATCGAGAACAGGCTGGCCCAGACCACATAGGCCAGCATGTTCACCGTTCCGGCCTGGCGGGCGACGATGTTGCCGCCGGCCCAGCTGGCGGCGGCCAGCAGGATCAGCAGCACGCCCAAGGGCGTCGCCGCCCCGCCGCCATGCGCGGCGATCAGCACGATGCCCGAGGCGGCCAGCAGCAGGGCGACGATCTGAAACGGCTGCACCTTCTCGCCGCTGATCTTCATGGCCATGCTGATGGTGAAGAACACCTGGGTCTGGACGACCAGCGAGGCCAGGCCCGGAGAGATGTGGCCCTTCATGGCCACGAACAGCAGGCCGAACTGCCCCGCGCCGATCAGCACGCCATAGGCCGCCAGGTTGGTCCACGGGACCTGCGGCCGCTTGACGAAGAACACCACCGGCAACAGCACCAGGGTGAAGCGCAACGTCGCGAACAGCAGCGGCGGCAGGTGGTCCAGCGCCACGCGGATGACCACGAAGTTGGTGCCCCAAACGGCCACCACGGCCAGGGCCAGCAGGAAGTGGCGCAGGGGCAGGGGCGTGTCGGTCATGGCGGGTCCGATCAAACTGGACTGATCGGCCGGACTTGGGGTTTCACGCTCGCCGCCGCAACGAAAACATTGTCTCCGGTGACAATGAAGGCGGCGAGGTCCCCTCGTCGCCTACTTCGCCAGGTCCGCCGGCGTGGTGGGCTGCGAGATCACCGCCTCCATCCGCGTCCAGCGGGCGTCCTGCGACGGGCCCGCCCGTTCGACGTGGGCGCGGACCATGTCCTGGCCGAGGTTGTAGTTGATCACGTAGCTGCGATAGCCCTCGATGAAGCTCAGCGACTTCTCGGCCTTGGCGCGCGAGCTCAGGGCGTACTTGGACAGGGCGGCCACGGCGGCCTCCTTGTCCAGCTTTCCCGACAGGTAGAGGTCGGCGATGGTGTTCTGGACGCTGGCCAGGTCGGCGGTGGCGGCGCCCAGGGCGTCGTAGGTTTCGGCCGTGACCGGGTCCAGCCCGGCCAGCGGGTAGAGAACCTTGCGCTCGAAGGCCAGTTTCTCGGTGCCCGGGAAGGCCAGCCGGATTCCGTAATTGGCCGAGCCCTCGGCGATCAGCGATTGCGGCGAGAACAGCGGATAGACGCTGAACTCGACCCAGCCCTTGCCCTTGGTCAGCTTCTCTTCCAGCAGGGCGTTCAGCACGTGGTGGCCGGGATAGCCCTCGTGGCAGCCCAGGTCGACGGCGCGGCTGATCGGGGTGGGCAGGTCGGTGTTGACCTCGATCAGGCTGTGGGCGTCGCCCTTGTACCAGTTGTAGCCGCTCCAGGGCTTCTTGGTGACGAACGAGAGGTCGAAGCGCTCGTTCTTCGGCAGGGCGATGTGGGCCTGCGTGCGCGCCTTGCACTCGGCGATCGCCGCGTTCATCACCGGCTCCAGCCGGTCGGTCGGGATCGTGTAACGGGCCTGGAAGGCGGTGACCCGGGTCGCCAGGTCGCCCTCGCCGGGCACCAGCTTGTCGATCTTGGCCAGGATCGGGTCGTAGGCGGTCAGCGGCTTCAGCGGCGGACGCACGCCGAACAGGCCCTCGGCCTCGTCCTGGAAGCTGAACTTGACGCCGGCCAGCATGGCCAGGCGGGTCTGGGCGGCCTTGACCTGACCGGCCAGGAAGGCCTTGCGGCGGACCTCGTCGGGGCTCAGCGCCTTGCCGTCGACGGCCTTCAAGGCGCCGGCCAGCCGGTCGGCCTCGGCGCGCAGGGCCGGCACCTCGCGCGGCTTGGCCTTGGCGGCGGTCGCCCACTCGGCGGGGCCGTAATAGGCGTCGACATAGCCGGGCTCGCGTTCGCCGGCCTCCAGGGTCAGGCGCACGAAGTCCTTGGCGATGACGTCCAGCTTGGCGCCTTCGGGCGCGGCGAAGGCCGGAGCGGCGAGCAGGGCGAAGGCGGCGGTCGCGGCGGCGAGGCGGAGGATCATGGACGGCGTCTCAGGACGAAGAAGGCGCGCACGCTGCCCCGCGCCGCCGGTTCCCGCAAGAGCGCTGGCCTCTGTATGTGTCGTCATCCCGGACGAGCGCGCAGCGCGAAGATCCGGGACCGACGCCTGAGCGCAGGCGCTTCCGGCGGTCCCGGATCGGCGGCCCTTCGGGCCTTGTCCGGGATGACAGGCTATGGCGGAAGTCTTCTAACCCCGCGCCGCCACGGCCAGGCCCGGGAAGTCGCTGAACAGGCCGTCGACGCCGGCGGCGTACAGGGCCTTGAACACCGCGGCGACATCACCCGGCTGGGCCAGGTAGTCGGCGGCGGTCGCGTCGCCGCGGCGCAGGCTGGACGGCAGGAAGTAGTTCTCGGCCCGCACCGTCCAGGGGTGGACGACCAGGCCGGCGGCGTGGGCGTCCTTGACCAGCGACGTGGCCGGCAGCAGGGCGTCGGCGTCCTGCGGGATAATCTGGGTCTTCTCCGGACCCAGGCCGTCGGCGTAGAGGGCGACCCCCTTCAGGCCCGAGGCGCTGACCAACTGGGAGTAGGTGACGTTCGGCAGGTCGGGCGGGCCGCCCTGGCCGGCGGTCAGCAGCACCAGCCGGGCCTTGGTCTTGGCGCGAATGGTCTTCAGCGGCGTGACCTCGAAGCACTGGACGAAGACCGGGGCGGTGGCCGAGTCCAGGTCGTTCTTCTTCAGCAGGGCGACCAGCCGATCCTCGACGGGCAGGCCGATGCTGGCGAAGTAGCTGGGGTGCTTCATCTCGGGATAGACGCCGATGGTCCGGCCGGTGCGCTGGCTGCCCGCCTTGGCGATGGCGACCACCTCGTCGAAGGTCAGCAGTTGGGCCTGGCCGTCGTATTTCGTGTTGCCGGGACGCAGTTGCGGCAACCGCTCGCGGGCCCGCAGCGTCTTGATCTCGGCCAGGGTGAAGTCTTCGGTGAACCAGCCGGTGATCTGCTGGCCGTCGATGGTCTTGGTCGCCTTGCGGCCGGCGAACTCGGAACGGCTGGCCACGTCCGTCGTGCCGCCGATCTCGTTCTCATGCCGGGCGATCAGATGGCCGTCCTTGGTCGGGACCAGGTCGGGCTCGATGAAGTCGCAGCCCTGGTCGATGGCCAGATCGTAGGCCAGCGCTGTGTGCTCCGGCCGCAGGCCCGAGGCGCCCCGGTGGGCGATGACGATCGGCTTCTTGCTCGCGGCGGCGAAGCTCGTGCCGGACAGCAGGGTGCCGGCCAGGGCGGCGGTGGTGAGGGCGCGTCGGGTCAGCAGGGTCATGGCCGCCATCTAGCGCGCCGATGTGACGGTTTGACCAGCCCGCCGACCCTTCCGGCCCGATCCTCGGGTCGTCCCTAGTCCTTGGCGGTGCGGTTCAGGATGGCGAGCAGGCTCTGCGATTTCTGGGGCAGGTCGGAGGCCAGGCGCGAGCACATTTCACGCACGCCGACGGCATAGGCGTCGCCGCCCTCGGCGATCTCCAGGGCCCGCTTGGCCAGGTCGTCCAGGTCGCGGCCCATGGCCTCGATCTGCTCGCGGGCCAGCAGGCGCGCCTCGCTCTGCAGGCGGCGCACGCGCTGGGTCGTGGTCTCGGGACCCCGGCTGAGATTGTAGACCTCGACCGGCTGGGCCGGGTCGGGAACCACCGTCAAAAGCGGACCGTTCATGGCGTCGACTCCTCGGGCGGCGTCCAAACGCGGCGCCGGCCCTCGCAGATACAAGGCTGCGCCGTAGCGGACCGTTCCCCCGGTTTTCGCCGGTTCGCGCGATCGATCGGGTTAAGTGTCCTGCCTGCCACAGCTTCGCGTGGGCGGCGATTCCGGCGCCTATCCGGCGGGCGTTTTGCCGGCCGTTTCGCTGGTCTTCTGGGCGCCCGGATCGCACGGACCCTGGTAGGTGCTGGCCGCCTTCAGGCGCATCGTCTGCTTGCGACCGAAGGCCGAGACGACCAGTTCCAGCTCGGTGTCGGCGGTGGTGACGAAGTCGCCCCGCACCGTGCCGGTCAGGGCGTAGGTGATGTGGTTCTTCTCGCAGACATGGTCCAGCAGGAAGCCGTCGGCGGTGCGGCTCACCGTGGGATTGCCGCAGGGCGAGACCTTGCGGGCGGCCTCGGCGCCGGGGTCGTAGCCGTCGCCCACGCAGTGGAGCGACTCCTCGGGGCCGGCCGGGGTCTGGGTCACGGTCTTCCACAGGCCCGGCTTGAGCGTGGTGGGGCCGCCGGCCGCCGGCGCGGCGTCCTGGCCGGCCGAGGGGACGGAGCCGGCGCCCGCCGTCGGCGCGCTGGCCCGGTCGTCGGTCCGCGAGCAGGCCGCCAGTCCCAGCGCCAGCAGGGCGGGGATCAGGACGCGTGTGCTTGGGACCCGGTTACGCATGCGAAATCCTAGCGCGCTCGGCGGGCGGCGGGAAAGGCCTCATGCCCATCCCGCGCCGCTCGAGAGCATGAACGCGCGATCAGCCCGGATAGACCGCCATGGCCGGCGCGTGGCCTGCGGCGGGGGCGATCGAAGCCGCCATCGAGGCGGAGCTCGGGGCCGAGCCGGCGGCCGGGGCCGGGCGCTGGAACTTCAGGCTGCGGCCCTGGAACTGGGCGCCGGTCTCCATGGCCAGCTGTTCGTGGGTGATGTCGCCATCGACCACGGCCGTCCCATAAAGACGCACCTGCTTGGCCGAGACCTGGCCGGTCACCCGGCCGTGGATCTCGATGACCTGGGCGTGCAGCGCGCCCTCGACCCGGGCGTTGGGCCCCAGGATCAGCTTGCCGACGCGGACGTCGCCCTGGACCACGCAGTCCAGGTGGACCTCGCCGTCGCCCATCACGTCGCCCTTGATGGCCACGCCCTGGGCGACCATCGAGGCCGGCCTGGGACGCGGCGGCGCGGCGGCCGGCGCGGGCGCCGAGGCGACCGGCGCGGGTTCGATCTGAGCCAGCGGCGTGAAGGCCGGGGCGGGGGTGTTGTCTTTTTTCTTGGCGAACATGGCGACGGCCTTGTCTCGAAATGGTGCGTTGTGGGTTTGGTGGAGCAAGAGCGGCGCCGTGCGGTGAACACTTGCCCCCTCCGGGCCTGCGGCCCTCCTCCCCCAGAGGCGGAAGAGGACGTCGCGCGTTCGTCCTCCGCCCCCTGTGGGGCGGACAGACCGCGAAGCGGTCAGGTGGGGGCAAGTCGCGACTCGCCCCATGGTCTCCGCAAGCGGAGCGCCCCATGCCCAACGAAACCCTCGAACAGCTGATCGACCGCCTGCGCTCGGTGGAGGCCCAGATCGAGGCCGCCTTCGTCGCTCGGGCCGCGCGCCACGCGCAGGACCACGAGGTCCACACCGATCCCGCCGGCAAGCCCTGCTTCAAGGCCGACGCCCTGCGCCGCCAGAAGGCGCACCGCAAGGGCATGAACATCGGCCGCACGCCTTGGCCCACCCTGCTCACCATGCCGCTGATCTACGGCATGGCCGTGCCGCTGTTCATCCTCGACGTCAGCATCAGCCTCTACCAGCTGGGCTGCTTCACTGCCTGGGGCATCGTCCGGGTCAAACGCTCGGAATATGTGGTCATCGACCGCCACCGGCTGGGCTATCTGAACCCGGTGCAGAAGCTCAACTGCGTGTTCTGCGGCTATGGCAACGGCGTCATCGCCTATGCCCGCGAGGTCACCGCCCGCACCGAGCAGTACTGGTGCCCGATCAAGCACGCCCTGAAGGTCAAGGGCAGCCACGACCGCTACCGCGACTTCCAGGCTTACGGCGACGCCGAGGGCTATGTGGCGAGCTCGGCGGCGTATCGGGAGCGGCTGAAGCGGGGGGAGTAGGCTCGCCCCGGTTCTTCTGGCCCCGGCCCCGCCAGTAGAAGGACCACATGTCCGGCTCGGGCGGCGGGGTCCCGTCCAGCGCCATCTGCCGCACCCAGCGGGGCAGCCAACTGGCCGCGTCGCTTTCTTCGCCGGGCCGGTCGCGACGGATCTGGGCGATCTGAGCGATCGCCGCTCGGATGAAGCCGGCCTTGAACCTGGCGCGGATGTAGGCGCGCATCGCGCGCTTGAGCCGGCTTGGGCGGATGCGTTTGGCGCGGGGCTGGACCATGGGCGTCTCCTTTCGGTGCGGCGAACACTTGCCCCCTACGGACCGCTTGGCGGTCGTCTTCCCCCACAGGGGGAAGAGGGGAGCCGCGTTTGCG
>NZ_JBFTZS010000088.1:0-12561 GCF_056406675.1 Caulobacter sp. P1_B12_2
ATCCTGCGCAAGCTGCCCGACCTGGACGAAGGCGCGCTGCTGGCCATGGCCGACACCTTCAAAGGCGCAGAGGGCGCGGCGCGGTTCGAGCTGTTGTTCGACCGCCTGGGCGACCAGATCCACGCCATGGCGACCGGCATGGCCGGCGAGCGCACCCCGGCGGGCCTGGACCGCTGGGTGGCGGCCTGGGAGAAGATCGTCCGCGCGCCGGGCGAGGCCGAGGCCGTGAACCTCGACCGCGCCGACGTGTTCTGGACCGCGATCATGGACTTGCGCGCCGCCGCCCGGGCGGCCATGTGACCGCATGCTCATCGACAGCCACGTAAACCTGCACGCTCATCAGTACGACGAAGACCGCCAGGCGGTGATGGACCGCGCCCGCGAGGCCGGGATCGAACTGATGGTCACGATCTGCGACAAGATCCCGTCGTTCGAAGCCGTCCACGCCATCGCCATGGCCAATGACGACATCTGGTGCACGGTCGGCGCTCACCCGCATGAGGCCAAGGACCACGTCGACCTGACGACCCAGCGGCTGGTCGAGCTGGCCGACTGGCCCAAGGTGATCGGCATCGGCGAGACGGGCCTGGATTTCCACTACGACCTCAGCCCGCGCGACGTGCAGGCCGACGTGTTTCGCGCCCACGTGGCGGCGGCCCGCCAGACCGGCCTGCCGCTGGTGGTCCACACCCGCGAGGCCGACGTGGYGATGGGCGACATCCYCGAGGAGGAGCACGCCAAGGGCCCGTTCAAGATCCTGATGCACTGCTACACCAGCGGTCCCGAGCTGGCGAAGCGGATGGCGGCGCTGGGCGCGTGGTTCTCGGTCTCCGGCATCGCCACCTTCAAGCAGGCTCAGGAAGTCCGCGACATCATCGCCGACATGCCCGCCGACAAGATCATCCTCGAGACCGACTGCCCCTATCTGGCGCCCGTGCCCATGCGTGGCCGCCGCAACGAGCCGGCCTATCTGCCCCACGTGCTGGACAAGCTGGCCGAGGTCCGGGGCTGGACCCGGGCCGACGCCGAGCAGCGCACCGAGGACGCGTTCTTCGCCCTGTTCGACCAGATTCCGCGCCCCAGGAAGCAAAAGGCATGACCGGAAGGCTGGAGTTCACGATCCTGGGCTCCGGCTCGTCGGGCGGCGTGCCGCGCGCCGACGGCAATTGGGGCGACTGCGACCCTGCGGAACCCAAGAACCTGCGCACCCGCTGCTCGATGCTGGTGCGCCGGCCGAGCGGTGATCCGGCGACCGACACCACGGTCGTCGTCGACACCGCCCCGGACTTCCGGCTGCAGGCGGTGAGGGCGGAGGTCAAGCGCGTGGACGCCTGCCTGTTTACCCACGACCACGCCGACCAGGCCCACGGCATCGACGACCTACGGCCGTTCTTCCTGAACGCCCGCAAGCGCGTACCGACCTATATGGACGCCTATACGGCGCGGAGCCTGGGGCGGCGCTTCGACTATATTTTCGAGAGCCGGGGCGGCTATCCGGCCATCTGCGACGCCCATGCCGTTCCGCCGCATGGCCAGGCCTGGACGATCGACGGCCCCAGCGGCGCGATCCCGGTGACCACCTTCGACGTCGATCATGGCGAGATCCGCGCCGTCGGCTATCGCTTCGGGAATGTCGCCTACACGCCCGACGCTATCGGTTTTCCGGAGGAGAGCTGGGCGGCCCTGGCCGATCTCGACGTCTGGGTGGTGGACGCCCTGCGCTGGACGCCGCATCCGACCCACGCCCATGTCGGCCTGGCCCTGGAGTGGATCGCCCGCGCCAAGCCGCGTCGCGCCATTCTGACCAATCTGCATATCGACTTGGATTTCAACGCCTTGGCGGCGAAACTTCCGCCCGGCGTCGAGCCGGCCTATGACGGCATGCGCTTCGAAGTCGGCTAGCGATGGGCGGCGACATCATCGATGCATGGCCCGCCACCTCAGACATCAAGCGACGCTGTAATAGCTTAGTTGTATCAACGATATAGTCCAGACTTCGACGGTCAATCGGAGGTCTTGTCACCTTGCTGCGTCAGGGCTACCACGCCCTCCGTCGTGATCACCCACCCGCCGCCGGTGCGCTCCGCGAAGCCCAGGTCGGTCAGGACACGGGCGTCGGCGATATTGATCCAATCCACCGCGTCGCCGGCTTTCTTGCGCGCCAAGTTCTTCAAAGCCACCAACTGGCCAGGCGAAAGCGCCATGCTAGTGGCCGCCCGACAACGGATCGGACGAGGTCATGGCGCGCCGCCCGCTGACCCGTTCCAGTTCCTGCTGCATGCGCAGGACCTGGCCGCCCAGACTGGTGACGTCGTCCTGCAGCTGCGCATTGCGGCGCTTGAGGTAGTCGTTTTCCTGCCGCAACGTCTGGGCTTCCTCGTCTGTCATTGATCGGCCCCGGCGGTTTCGGTCACGGGAACCGCGCGGATCACCGCGCGCAGCAGCGCGCCCCGATGCGCTGAAAGGCCCGGCGACTTGAGCTCCAGGCGAGCGCCATCGACGATCCGCCCTTGGTGACGGCTCCCGAGGAAGAGGGTCTCGGCGCGTATTTCCTGAGCCGTGATCGGATGAATGCCGATGAGATCGAGCAGGGCGGTCCAGGGCGTTGTCTGGCGCGCGTCTGGGCGGTCGGACATGAGGTCCTTTCGGGCCGGCGATCCCGCATGACGCGGGGCGATCACAGGCGCTGTCCATCATAGCGCGGTCAGGCGCCAATAGCTCCCGACGCTTTTGGATCGCCCCAAAGGGCTAAGGTTTCGGCGGGGCAAGCAGGCGGTTGAGATTGGCCGGATACCGCTGCGCGAGGGCCGTCGCCTTGTCGGCCAAGACCGTGTCTCCATAGGCTTGGGCCGCCGCCGCGAACAGGGGCAGGGCCTCGGACGAGGCGTCCTGCGGCTTCAGCTCCGGATAGGGGAAGCTGGCCTCCTGGCCGACATAGGGCGCCAGGAAGTCGAAGGCCGCGCGCAGGCCGCGGCCGTCGACGCTCTGGTAGCGCCACAGATCCAGCTCCACGCAGCGCCCGAACTGCGCCGTGCCGACCAAAGCCTCGAGCGCGAAGTAGCTGTAGTGCAAGGCGCGGGTGCGGGTCAGCTCCAGAGGCAGCGAGCCGTCCGGCGCGACCTGGCTCTTGATCCGCCGCGCGCCGGCCTCGGCGACCACTTGGCGGGCCACCGCGTCCTGGCGGGCGAACAGCGAGAAGCCGGCCAGCTGATAGTCGAACCAGATGCCATGGTTGTTGGCGGCGGCCTGTTCCTCGCGACCGTTCGGATCGGTGCGCATCCAGGCGGTGTAGTCGGCGAACCAGCGCTCCAGGCCCTTCTGGTCGGTGTCCGACAGCGCCTTGGACGGGGCCAACAGACCCACGCCCTCGATGACCCGCAGCAGGCGATAGGTGTCCAGCACCCCCTCGGCCCGGCCGGTCGTGCGGCCCGGCACACCCTGGGCGTACTTGGTGTTGGGGTTCATCCGGGTGGCCGGATCCAGGAACCAGACGCGCAGCAGCTGGGCGGCCTTGGTCGCGTAGCGGGCGTCGTCGGTGAAGTAATAGGCCAGGGACAGGGCCTCGACCGAGGCGCTCATCGCGTCCAGGTCGGAAACGTCGAAAGCGTCGGTGGACCGCTCGGGATTGAATTCGCCGTCGCGGCGCAGATAGGGCTCGCCGTTCGGCTTGGTGGGATCGGGCCACCAGTAGGGCCCCATCGAGATGTAGTCGTGCTTGTCGCCGCTGGGCGGCGTGCGGGTCTTGTCGACGACCGTGTAGGTGGGACCGGCCAGGGCGGCGTCCGCCCGCTTGACGACGGCGGCGTAGGCGGGCGCGATCGCCGGATCCGCGCGGTGCGCCTTGGCGTATTCCAAACCCTCGGGGCTCCAGCGGAAGGTGCGACGCCCGCCGAAGGCCGCGGCGGTTCCGTCGCCGCCCTTGCAGACGCCGGGCGGCGCGGCGGGGACCGAGGCTTCGTCGGCGAAGGCGGGAACGGCCGCGCCGAATGACAACAAGACCGCCAGACCGGCGAGGGCCGTCTTCGTTCGCATGTCAGCGTCCCCAATCTCAACGCGCCTTGGACTCGGCGTCGGTTGGGCAGCACCATAGCGGGCCGCATCGACCACACAAGACAATTGGCCTGACCAAATGTTGAATTTGGTCAGTTAAGTCGCCACGACCCGCCAATCAGCGCCCGACGCCGCGAACAGCCGCACGGCGTCGGCCAGGCGCTGGCCCTGCGCGCGCACCCGCGAGGCCTGGGCTTCATGGACCCGGCGCTGGGCGTCCAGCACTTCCAGCAGCGTGCCGCCGCCTTTGTCGTACGCCACGCGGGCCAGCCGCAGGCTCTCGCCGGCCTGGGCCTCGGACCGGCCATGGGCGGCGATGGCCGCGTCGTCGGCTGACAGGGCCGACAGGGCGTCGGCGACCTGGGCGAAGGCGGTCAGGACGGTCTGCTGGTAGCGAGCCGAGGAAGCCACGGCGGCTTCGCGCGACTGCTGCCGGCGGGCCTTCAAGGTGCCGCCGTTGAAGATCGGCGCGGTGAGGCCGGCCCCGACGTTCCAGGCGGTGGCGTCGTAGAAGAAGAAGTCCGACGGGTTCAGTGAGCCCTGGGTCAGGGAGGCGGTCAGCTTGACGTTCGGATAGAGGTCGGCCGTCGCCACACCGATGTCGGCGGTGGCGGCGTGCAGGTCCGCCTCGGCCGCCAGGATGTCGGGGCGCTTGCGGACCAGGGCCGAGGGCAGGGCGACCGGTACGGGCGCGGCCAGGTTCAGGTCCGCCAGGGTGAAGTCCGGCGCGGTCCAGTCGGCCGGCGCGTGGCCGACCAGCAAGGCCAGGGCGTGGCGGGCGGCGGCCAGTTGGCCCTGCAGCGGCGGCAGCAGGGCGCGGTCCTGCTCCAATTGGCTCTGAGCCGAGACGCGCGCCGTGGCCGTCGAGCCGCCCAGGGCGTTGGCCTTGTGGACCAGGTCGATATTGGCCTGGTCGGCGATGATCATCTGGTTCACCGCCTCGATCTGGGCGTTCAGCGTGGCGATGGTCAGGGCCTGCAGGGCGACATTGGCCGTCAGGGTCAGATAGGCCGCGTCGCCGCGCCGGGCCTGGGCCTCCACGCGAGCGGCCGCGCCCTCGATCCGACGCTTGTTTCCGCCGAACAGGTCGAGATCGTAACCGACCGCGCCGCCCACCGAATAGAGGTTGAAGGTCGGGTTCTCGAGCTTGACGTCGCCGAAGCTGGTGAAGCCGAAGGCCTGCAGGTTGGCGCGCTCGCGGTTGACGCCGGCCGTGGCGTCGACCTGCGGCCCCGCCGCGCCGCGCGCCTGGGCCAGGGCCGACTGTGACTGGCGCAGGGTGGCGTCGGCCTCGGCCAGGGTCGGACTGTCGGCCAGGGCCTGGCGGATCGTGGCGTCGAGGGCGGGCGAGCCGAAGGCCGTCCACCACGGACCGGCGGAGGCCGCGGCGTCCAGGCGCGCCTCGACGGGCGTGGCCTCGCCCGCTGCGGCGTAGGCTGACGTCTTGGGCGTCTCAGGACTCGCGAAGTTCGGCCCCACGGTCGTGCAGGCGCCGACCAAAACGGCCAGGCTGGCGGAGGCGGCGAGGGCGGCGAAGCGGCTAGTGTTCGGCGACATGGACGGCCTCTTCCCCCGGGGTTTTCTTCTTGGGGGTTCGCATCAGGAGGATCAGGGGCGCGCACAGGATGGTGATGCCCAGCATCAGCTGGAAGTCGTCGATGTAGGACAACATCGAGGCCTGGCGGGTGATCAGGGCGTTGAACTTGGCCATGGCCTCGGTGGTGGCGAAGGCCAGCGGCGCATAGGCCAGGAACAGCGGATTGTCGGGGCGGGCGTGCTCGACAAGCTTGGCGTGGTGCACCTCGATGCCGCTGACGAAGCGCGCCTGCATGATCGAGATTCCGGCGGCCGAACCGATGTTTCGGATCAGGGTGAACAGGCCCGCGCCCTCGGCCCGGTGCTGCGGCCTGACCGTGGCGAAGGCGATGGTGCTGAGCGGCACGAAGATCAGGCCGGTGCCGACGCCCGACAGGAAGCCCGAGACGATGATCAGGTGGGTGTCCATGCCCAGGGTGAACTGGGTCATCATCCACAGCGAGACGGCGCTGACCGACAGGCCGATCAGCAGGATCAGCTTGATGCTCATCCGCCCGATCAGTTGGCCGACGGCGAACATGGCGATGAACGAGCCGATGCCGCGCGGCATGCTGACCAGGCCGGTGAAGGCCACCGGATAGCCCATCAGGTTCTGCATCATCGGCGGCAGCAGAGCCAGGACGCTGTAGAGCAGGATGCCGATGAAGAAGCCGAAGAGACAGCAGGTGATGAAGTTGGTGTCGGCCAGCAGGGCGCGATCGACGAACGGTTTCTGGGCCGTCGCCAGTTGCACCCCGAAGATCCACAGCGAGACGATCCCGACGATCAGGTAGACCCAGATCTCGGTCGAGGCGAACCAGTCCTGGCTGGGGCCGCGGTCCAGCATCATCTGGAAGCCGCCGATGGCCAGGGCCAGGCTGGCGAAGCCCAGCACATCGAACCGCCGCTTCTCGGCGCTCTTCTTCTCCGACAGGAACAGGAAGACGCCGGCGAAGGCCAGGATGCCGATCGGCAGGTTGATGAAGAACACCCAGCGCCAGTCGAGATTGTCGGTCAGCCAGCCGCCCAGGGCCGGCCCCAGGATCGGGCCCAGCACCGCCCCGGCGCCCCATATGGCCATGGCCGATCCGTGCTTCTCGGGCGGGTTGATGTCGAGCAGAACCGCCTGGGACAGCGGGATCAGGGCCGCGCCGAACAGCCCCTGAAGTAGGCGGAACAGCACGATCTCGACCAGGCTGCCGGCGATTCCGCACAGCATCGAGGCGGCGGTGAAGCCGGCGATCGACACCAGGAACACCATCTTGCGGCCCACGCGATCGGCCAGGAAGCCGGTCAGGGGAGTCATGATGGTGGCCGCGACGATGTAGGACGTCAGCACCCAGGTGATCTGCTCGGCCGAGGCCGAGACGCTGCCCTGGATGTGCGGCAGGGCGACGTTGGCGATCGTCGTGTCCAGCGAGTTCATGATCGTCGCCAGCATGACGGCGATCGTGATCGGGACCCGGTTGGCCGCGTCGCCCTTGCCGTTGCCGGCCCCGGTCATTTGGCGTGCTCGTCCTTGGCAGACTGGACGTCGACCTTGGCCTTGGCGCTGAGGCCCGCGCTGAGGTGCGGGGCGCTCTCGTCGAGGGCCAGGCGGACGGGCAGGCGCTGGACGACCTTGACCCAGTTGCCGCTGGCGTTCTCGGGCGGCAGCAGGGCGAAGCTGGAGCCTGTGCCCGGGCTGAAGCTGACAACGTGAGCCTTTAGGGCGCGGTCATAGGCGTCGATCTTGATCGTCGCCGGCTGGCCGATCCGCATGTGGGCCAGCTGGTCTTCCTTGAAGTTGGCCTCGATCCAGGGCTGGCCGGACACCAGCCAGAACAGCGTCTGGGAGACGGCGACGCGGTTGCCGACCTGCAGCTGCTCGACCTTGGTGACCACGCCGTCGGCGGGAGCGACGATGGTGGCGTAGCTGAGGTCCAGCCTGGCGCGGTCAAGGTCGGCCCGGGCCTGCATGACCTTGGGCTGGCGGTCGGCGACGACGCCGGGGCGGCCGCCGATGTCGGCCAGGGCCGAGGCGATCTKCTGGCGAACCACCGCGATCTGGCGGCGAGCCTGTTCGGCGGCGTGAGCGGCTTCGTCGGCCTGGGCCTTGGTGGCGACGCCGGCGGCGGCCAGGGCTTGCTGACGGGCGGCCTCGCGCTGGGTGTAGGCGACCGTCTCCTGGGCGGCTGCGAGGTCGGCGTTGCGCTGGTCATAGACGGCGCGCGATCCCTGAGTCTCGAAGCGGGCGGCGGCCAGGGCGGCCTCGGCCTGGGCGACGGCGACCTGGAAGTCCGACGGGTCGAGGCGGAACAGGACCTGACCCTTCGTGACCGTCTGGTTCTCGCCAACCTCGATCTCGATCACCCGTCCCGCCACGCTGGGACTGATCGCGGCCCGCGCCGCCTGGACATAGGCGTCGTCGGTCGACTCGAACTTGCCGCCGGTCAAGACAAAGAAAGCGACGATGGCCAGGACGATCAGCGGAAAGCCGATCATCAGCGGCCAGCGCAGCCTCTGGCCCAGGGTTCGCTGCTGGCGCTTCCGGGCCGCTTCTTCCTCGACCTCGGCGATCGCCTGATAACCTTCCGCGTCGCTCACGCAATGCTCCACGCCCAAGCGGCCGACGCTCGCGTCAGCCGCGGATCACACACAGTTGGATGGGACGGGCCGGGGAGGGCCTTACCTTGACCGCGAGATAGGACTCTCGACGTCATGAGCAAAATGATATTCCATCACAGCCATCATGAATGATGCGCATTTCAGAAATCTCGACCTCAACCTGCTGCGGGTGTTCGACGCCTTGTTGGAGGAGGAGAGCGCGACGCGGGCCGGTTCGAAGCTGGGCTTGACCCAGTCGGCGGTCAGCCACGCCCTGGGCCGTCTTCGCTTCTCACTGGGCGACGACCTGTTCGTGCGGGGGCCTTCAGGCCTGCAGGCTACCCCTCGCGCCGTCGAGATGGGCGGACCGGTCCGGGCGGCGCTGAAATTGATGGAAACCGCCGTCACCGCACCGCGCTTCGATCCGGCCGTCGACGAGCGCACCTTCCACATGAGCGCCAGCGCCTATCTGTGTTCGGTGCTGCTGCCCGGCGTCGTCCGGCGGGTCCAGGCGCAGGCGCCGGGCGTGAAGCTGCGGATCGGCGGCATCGAAGGCCCCTTGGCCGAGGATCTTGATCGCGGGCGGCTGGACATGGTGATCGGCGGCTTCGAGCATGTCGCGCCGCGGTTCGTCCACAAGCCGCTGTTCACGGAGACCGGCGTCTGGGTGATCCGCGTCGGACATCCGGTCGCCCTGGCGGCCGCCGACGGCGAGATCACGCCGCAGGCCCTGGCGGGCGTTCCCTACCTCGTCGTCTCGGGCGGCCAGGAGAGCGAGGAGATGCGCCGGGGTTCGCGTCGTGAACTGGGTCTTCGGCGCATCACGAGTTGGAGCGATGACTACGCCCTGCCGTCGACGCGCGGGCTCAAGGGCCCCGTCACCGTCCCGGACGCCTCTTCGGCCCTGGTGATGGTCAGCCAGACGGACATGGCGGCCCTGCTGCCCAGGCGACTGGCCACCCTCGCGGCCGACCGCGGCGCCGTGGTGCTGATCGAGCCCAGCCGGCATCCGGAACCGGCTCAGTTCGGCGCGGTGATCCGCGGCGGCGAGAGCGATGCAGGACCCGTGGCCTGGCTGATGCGTTTGGTCGCCCAGGTCGCGGCGGAGCTCTGAAGACCGTTTCATTCAGAGGCAGACGAGGCGATCGCGCCCGTGGCGAATTCTCCACAAGGCGACACAAAAGCCCGATCCCTACGACCTAATAGGGGCTTTTCCGTACCTGAAATCGGGGTTCGCCTGATTTCAGATCGGACGGGACGCCCTGATAACGATAGACGGTCTTGAGGAACTCCCGCCCGTCGTTCTGGTGTCTGTCGCGCGGTCCCCGCGTAGCGAGGATCGCTCTCGAATAGCCACGCGTTGCTGTTCGAGGCCTCGAAAATTCACGAATGATCGGTTGGCGGCTTTCTCCTCCTGCCCGTCATTCGCCTTGGTTATCAAACGAACCGGCCAAACAGCGTTTTCTCCCATTCTACTCTGACGTGGTCTGGGATTCGCTTGCGGAGAGTCCGTCGTGGCGCAGCTTGAACTCCATGGTTATGGTCGCTTCGTCGTCGGCATCCGACGATCACACTCGTCCGTATCTGCTCGCATCCCGTTTTCTCAGCGACATGCCGATGACAAATCTTGAGATCCGAGTTGCCGCTCTGCAGTTCCTCAGCCTCCGCCTTTGCGCCGCGCTGTCTCTTGAACAACTTGAAGAAATTCGACAGTCGACCCTGGACGGGGTGAGGGCGTCGGACATCGAGTCCCTGCAGATGCAGTCGGAGTTCCTGAAACTGCTCGACGACGCCATTGACCGCGCGCGCCAGAAACAAGCCGCCACGACAACGGTCAAGAGTTCGGTTCACCTGGCCTGATCCGGGGTCGGCTAAGGGTTTTCGCGCCTCGCCCTAGGGTTTGACCTGATGGCGCTCAAGCCGTGGCGGCCGCAATCTGGCCTGGCTCGCACGTCAAGGCGTCACCCCCGATTTCCCTTGGCACGCCGCGGTTCGCTCATCCCCCAAGAGCGCGGCCGTGGTCGCGGGTCGAGAGCCGGCCCACATGTCCCGACGCATGTGCGGGCCGGCTCTCCCACCGCCATTCACCCAGCGGCTTTGTGGATCAGTCCTCGCCTTCTGGGAGGAGCGGGGCCCAGGCCTCCAGGGCCAGGCCGGGGTCGGCGTTGCGCAACGACAGGTGACCCTTCAGGAATTCCAGGCGCAGGCGCATGCTCTCGAGCCCGACGCCGGGCGGGCTGTCACGTCTGGGCGGCAGGCCGGAGCCGAAGTCGCGAACCGTGAGCAGCGTCATCTCGCCGGCGATCCGGAGACTGACGACCGCYCGCTGGCTGCCGGAGTGGCTGTGGACATTGGCCAGGGCCTCCTGCACCACGCGATAGAGCGCGATCTCGGCGGTGTGGGCCAGCCGCGGAAAATCATCCGGGATGTCGATCGTCACCGCCACGTCCGCGCGCCGCGAAAAGCCGGTCGCGAATTGTCGGATCGCCGCCGCGAGCCCCAGGTGCTCCAACGCCGGGGGATGGAGCAGATAGGCGAAGCTGCGGATTTCGTCCAAGGCGCTGGACAGCAGGCTCGACACCTCGTCGCGGACCAGGCCGGTGCTGACCGGATCCTTGGCGTCCAGCCGCCTCAACATCAGTTTCGCGCCCGCCAGATGCTGGGCGGTGCTGTCATGTAGTTCTCGGGCGATGCGTCGTCGTTCGCCGTCCTCGGCGTGCAGAAGACGCGCCGTGGCCTCCCGCAACCCCCGTTCCGCCAGCCGTTGGATGGAAATGTCCTCATGGGCGACGATCAGGAACGGCCGGTCCAGATGACCGACACGCATGGCCGACAGCTTCACCCAGCGCGATCCGGTCTCGAGCGGCATGACGTATTCATGCCGAAACGGACCGGCGCCGCCGGCAATCAGCGCCCGCAAGCCGGCGGCCACCGTAGCGCCGCCTGGCGTGCCCAGTCGGTCGCAGAAGCTCAGATAGTTGCATCCGATGCCGTGGTTGACCGGCTTGAGGTCGTTGAAATCGATGAACTGAATCCAGGCGTCGTTCACCGCGACGATCTCTCCCGTCGCGTCCACCACCGCGACGTTCGCGGTGAACGCGTCCAGGGCGGACTCGTAGAAGGCCGGGTCGAACCCGCCGGTCATGCTTTCGCCCGTGCGCATTCAACGGAGTCCCGGGGTGGCTAGGCCTCGATCAGCTTGTTGCGGATGGCGTAGCGCACGATGTCCGCCAGCGAGTGGGCGCCCAGCTTTCGCATGATGTTGCCGCGATGGCTCTCGACGGTCTTGACGCTGATGTCGAGCATCGAGGCGATGACCTTGTTGCTGCGGGACTCGGCCAGCAGCTGGACGATCAGCAGCTCGCGCGTCGTCAGGGTTTCGGACCCTTCGATGACTTCCCCCAGGCCATGCCCGCCCGGCGACAGGTAGCCGCGCAGCACCGCGTCGGTGATGCCCGGGCAGAAATAGGGCTTGTGGTTCAGCAAGGACGCCACGGCGGCGATGATGTTGTCGGTCGAGGCCGACTTGAGCACAAAGCCGCGCGCGCCGGCGCTGAACACCTCGCGCACCAACTGCTCGCTGTCGTGCATGGTGAAGATCAGCAGTTCGGTGTGGGTCTTCAGCTTGCGAACATCGCGGGCGACAATCACCCCGCTTAGGTCCGGCATGCTGATGTCGAGGATCATGACGTCGGGAACCAGCTCCTTGGCCATGCGGACAGCGTCGCGTCCGTTCGAGGCCTCTCCGCAGATGGTCCAGCCCGGCTGCGACTCCAGCGCCTCGCGCAGCCCTGCACGGACGATCGAGTGATCGTCGGCGAGCAGGATGGTCGGGGCGCTAGGCAAGGGCATCTTCGATTCTCGCTCCTGGGAATACGCACTATAATTGGCAGTTTTCAGATGAAATGCTTGCTGAATTTTCTGCGCAAGGTTGCGAAATACTCTGCACGCAAACCTGGGGTCGCAGGCGCCGGCGCATCGATATTTCCGGATGAAGTCAAAACAGAGCGAGGGGCGACGACGGGGTCGCCATCGATCACTTCATCGAGGACAATTGGGGCAATCGCCCCGAAGCGTGGGAGGGATCGAGGGTAGGCTCCCGAGCGCGCGCCCGTCCGCTTGGCCGGATCGATCGACGACGCGATCCACGCTGGGGGCTTTTCCGCCGCGACGATCGGCGAAATATCCAATCCCCCGCCCAAAAGCGTCCCGCCGACGAAGGCTATGCCGCCCTCACGCATTTGAAAGTTCTTCCCTCTAGCCGAAAAACACGGTTGCAGGGTCCAGACGCCGTAATCTACCCGGTAAAACCCTTAGTCGGACCTCCTAAATCCCCCCATGCCTTGACGC
>NZ_JBFTZS010000089.1:0-12547 GCF_056406675.1 Caulobacter sp. P1_B12_2
GGCGATCCCCATCAGCACCAGCACCACCGCCTTGGGACCCGCGCGCGCCAGCAACGCCTCGGCCGACAGCGGCTCGGGCTTGGCCCCGACCGCCAGCACCCCGCGATGCAGGTGGAAGCCGGCGATCGCGTCCAGCACGGCCTGGCCGACGACATAGACGGGCGCGTCCGCCGGCAGGCCGTCGAACACCTCGCCCAGCTTGTCGGCGCGCTTGCCGTCGATCAGCAGGGATTGCACGCGCTCCGGCGCGTCGCGGACGAAGGCCCGCAGCACCGTCTCGCCCTCGGCGATGAACAGCCCCTGGCGGCCGACCAGGTCGCGCTCCTTGATGTCGCGATAGGCCGCGACGCGCGGGTCGTTCGGATCGTCGATGGGGATCAGGTCTGGCACGGGACCTCGAAAAGCGGCTTACCGCACGCCCCGTATCGGAAGGATCGCCAGACCGCCAGCCGCCGCCAGTCCCGCGGCCACCAGATAGAGGGCGTGATAGTTGACGTGGGCCGGGCCCAGCACCCACATCGCCAGGATCGGCGCCATGGCCTGGGGCAAGGTGTTGGCCAGGTTGATCACCCCCAGGTCCTTGCCGGCGTCCTTCTGCGAGGGCAGCACCTGGCTGACCAGGGCGATGTCGACGGCGTAGTAGCAGCCGACCGCGCAGCCGAACATCACGAAGCCCACCACCACGACGGGCCAGCTGGGCACCAGCGAGAACACGATCATCGCCGCCGCCAGGGCCATGGCCGCGCCGGCCGCGAACAGCTTGCGGCGCTTGAGGCGGTCGGACAGCATCCCGCCCAGCATGCCGCAGGCGACGTTGGCGCAGGTGGCCACGGTGGTCAGCAGGGCCATGCCCTGCTCGGCGCGGCGCCCCGGAAACAGGTCCGAATAGTGCAGCGCGTCCTGCAGGTAGAACAGCATGTAGCACTGGGTCAGTGTGATCGCGATCAGCACCATGAACCGGCTGACCCAGGCCAGGGCGAAGTCGGGATGGGCCCGCGGATCGATCCAGAACCCCGACACGAAGCTGCGCCAGTTGAACGGCGGCCGCGCGTTGGGCGACAGCGGCGGATCGTTCAGGCCCAGGGCGAACGGCGCGATCGCCACCAGCAGCACTATGCCAATGGCGAAGTAGCGCGAGGGCTCGCTGACCAGCAGGCCGCCGACCAGGATCGCCCCGGCCATGGCGCCGATCGGATGGCCCAGGCTGAGGAAGGCCGCCACCCTGCCCTTCTGGGCGTCGGGCACCCGGTCGGGCAGCACGGCCAGCAAGGCCGAGAACAGCAGGTTGAAGGCCAGCTGGAAACAGACGATCCCGGCCATCAGCTGCGCCGCGCCCTGGGCCATCATGATCACGAAGTACGAGGCGACGGTGCCAAGCGCGCCGACCACCATCCAGGGCCGCCGACGCCCGAAGCGCGAGGTGGTCCGGTCGCTGATCGCGCCGGCCAGCAGGTTGGCGATGCTGGCGGTGATCGAGCCGAGAATGGCCACCTGGCTGAGCACGACGGCCTTGTTGGCCGAATCGATGGCCTCGGCCTTCAGCGGCAACAGCACCTGGAACAGGGGCATGAAACTGACATAGGCCCCGATCTGGGCCAGGGTGAAGGCGGCGATGAAGCTGGGCCTCACGGGCGTTGTCGGCCTTGCCGTGTCGATTCCCACTGCCTCCGCCGTCGTCATCACGCCTCCCCAGATGCACGCGGTCTACGCCGCGATTGGCCCGGACACTGGCCTTCCGCGCCGGGGGACACAAGCCGCGACAGGCGACAAAGCCCGCCTCGACGCCTTTGACCGCGCTTTTTTGAAACGGGAGCGTCGCCTTATGCCGCGCAGTTGCTCTAGGTTGGCCGCATGAAGATGAGTCCAAACAATCAGGACCCACGCAACCGGAATTGGGCGGGCCCATGGCGTCGGTGACGATCTATGACGTTGCGGCGCGCGCCGACGTGTCGATCAAGACTGTTTCCCGCGTGATGAACAACGAGCCGAACGTGCGGCCGCAGATGCGCGAGCGCGTGCTCGAGGCGGCCGGCGCCCTGGGCTACGCGCCCAACCTGTCGGCCCGCAGCCTGGCCGGCTCGCGCTCGTTCGTGATCGCCGTCTTCGTCGACGCCTCCCTGACCCTGGACCACTGGCGCAGCGAGCGGGGGTCGGACTACCTGCAGCGCATCCAGTTGGGCGCCACGGTCGAGACCAGGGCGGCCGGCTACCACCTGCTGGTCGAGTTGATCGACCACGACGGTCCGCGCGTGCGCCAGGAGGTCGGCGCCCTGCTGGCCGCCCTCAAGCCCGACGGCGTGATCCTGACCCCGCCCTCCTGCGACAACGAAGTGGTGCTGGAGCTGCTCGACAAGGCCGGCACGCCGTACGTGCGCCTGGGTCCGGAAAAGCCGGAGGGCCTGGGGCCGCGCGTGCACATGGACGACGTCGCCGCCGCCCGCGACATGACCGAGCACCTGGCCGATCTGGGCCACAAGCGCATCGGCTTCATCACCGGCGACAAGCGCTACGGCGCCAGCCAGGCGCGCCGCGAGGGCTATGTCGCGGCGATGAAGGCGCGCGGCCTGAAGGTCGAGAAGGCCTGGATCCAGGAAGGCGACTTCACCTTCGAGTCCGGCCACAAGGCCGCGCAGACCCTGCTGGCCCTGGCCCCGCGGCCGACGGCGATCTTCGCCAGCTCCGACGAAATGGCCCTGGGCGCCCTGGCCGCGATGGCCGAAGCCGACCTTTCCGCGCCCGGCGACGTGTCGGTGGCCGGCTTCGATGACAGCCCTGTCTCGCGCCTCAGCCGCCCGCAGCTGACCACGATCCGCCAGCCGCTGGTCGAGATGTCGACCCTGGCGACCAAGATGCTGATCAACGGCGTGGCCCGCAACGCCGAGGCCGGGGCCCGCCCGCGCGACGAACTGCTGCCCTTCACCCTGATCCAACGGGCCTCGACGGCGGCGGTCAAGGGGTGAGTGTCGCGCTGGGATGTGCCGTAGGCGTCATCTAGAAAGGCGGCGTTGGCAAACTTGGCGGGCCGTCGCCGGTGTTGCCTAAGCTCCACTTTCGGGACGCATCCGTGAACGAAAATCCCGATCTCGCCGCTCTTGATAAGCTCAAGACGCGCATCCAAGGGCTACGCGCCAAGACCACGGACAACGGCTGTACCGAAGCCGAAGCCGTGTCAGCCGCCGCCAAGGTCGCCGAGCTGCTCGATCGTTACGACCTGTCGCTGACCGACGTCGAAATCCGTAGTTCGCTATGTGAGCGGCGCGACTATGAGACCCACCGCAACAAGCGCATACCGCTGGGCGACTGCATCGGCGCCATCGCGCATTTCTGCGATTGCCGGGTTTGGCGCGAGAAGACCCCGACTGGCGATGCGCGTTACGTCTTCTTTGGTCTCCGCTCCGATATCGAAGCCGCGCACTACCTGGCCGAACTGATCGACAGCGCCGTTCGCTCCGAGCTTGGCCGGTACAAGACCACCGCCGCCTATCAGCAGTTTCGGCATCAGGAGCGACACATGGCGAACGCGTCCTTCACGCTGGGGATGGTCGCGTCCATCGCGGACAAATTGACCGCGATGAAAGCCGGGCGCGACCTGGCCAACAAGAACGCCGGGCGTGATCTTGTCGTGCTCAAATCGGCGATCGTCGACGCCGAGCTCGACACTCTCGATCTGAAGCTGAGAACCGTGCTCCGCCCCACCCGCATGGTGTCACCAAAGGCATACGACGCCGGCGGCGCCGCGGGCGCATCCTTAGCCATCGATCCCGGAACCCGGAAAACCCCATAACGGCCGCCGAAATGTCCCGCCCYGGCAGGCGCCAGCCATCGTCCGCAATCCACCAAGGATGGACATGGGCAAGACTGCCAGAAGCGGACGTGCGGCGACCGCTACGTCTTCCGGGCGACCCTGTCGCGGCCGGCCTGATAGAGGATCAAGCCCGCGACCGCGCCCGAGGCGTCCCGCGTGAAGGTTATCTGGGTGTCGACTTCGCGCAGCAGGAAGACGTCGGAGGACTTTGGAGTCAGCACGATGGCCTTCTGGCCGGTGGCCTGACTCATCAGTTGACCGTTCGCGACCGACACGGTGACGGATGAGGTCGGCGTCAGATCATAAACGCCTGCATAGTCCTGAAGGGTTTTTGGCGCGCTCGCGGCGGCCCGCTGTCCAGCCTGTTGAGGAACCGTCCCGTCGCGCGCGAGGGCCAGGAGAGAAGCGCCCAACGAATCCGGCGCGGGCCCGTTGAGATTGCCCAGCACGACGACCGTCACGCGGCGGACCGGATCGTAGGCCATGTAGGTGTTGAAGCCGTCGAGACCGCCCGAGTGGGCTATGGTCGTGTCGCCGCCGGTCTCGACCACGAACACCCCGAAGGCGTACCGGTCGCGAACAGGCGTTGTCAGCAGCGTGAGGGACGCCKGCCGCAGCAGTCGACCTCCAAACAGCCCCTSTTCCCATTTCAGCAGGTCATGGGTGGTGGAGTAGAGGCCGCCGGCGCCTTGCGGAATGCTCATGTCCCAATAGTCGGCGTTGACCACGCCGCCCGCGGCAGGAGCATATCCCGAAGCGCGACGGGGCACGATGGCGGCATTGCGGTCGTAGCCGCTGTCGCTCATGCCCAGCGGATGGAAGACGTTGTCGGCGAGGAAATCGGCGTAGGATTGGCCGCTCGCCTTCTCGATGACGGCGGTCAGCAGGACGTAGCCGGAGTTGGAGTATTTCCGCCCTTCGCCCGGTTGGAAATCGAGTGGACGATCCCGGAAACGCTTGATCAGGCCGTCGACCGTCACCGGCAGGGTCTTCTGCGCCTGAAAGTCGTTGAAACTGGTGAAGTTCGGGACGCCGGCGGTGTGCGCCAGCAGGCGTCGCACCGTGACCTTGTCCCAGGCGGCGGGCGCATCCGGCAGCCAGGTCTTCACCGGCGCGTCCAGATCGACCAAGCCGCGTTCGTTCAGGATCATGATGGCGACGGCGGTGAACTGCTTGGTGATCGACCCCAGGCGAAATTTGGTGTCGCCGTCGTTGGGGATGAGCCATTCGCGGTTGGCGAAGCCATAGCCTCGGTCAAGCAGAACCTGGCCGTCGCGCGCGACCAGAACCGACCCTGAGAACTCGTTCGCCTCAGTGGAGGTGCGAACAATCTGGTCCATACGCGCCGGATCCTGGGCCTGGACCGGGCCGACGGAGAGGAAGAGGCCGATGAGGCTGGCAAAGACGAGACGCGCGCCAGCGCGGTCACTGAATTTCGGCAACTTTAATCCCCACAACGACATGACTGCACGCCACATCAGTAAGAGGCTGCGACCTATGCAAACAGATGCAGTTGCCGATATTAAGTCTGTGTAAGAATAGGAATTCGCGGGTGTTTTAGGACGATATCGACTTCGCGACCTGCCCAGTCAATCGGCGCGTCTACGTCTTCGGCGGCGTCGCGCCCAAACTCAGATTGATCTCACTGGCGATTAAGTCGACCTCGAACCTCGCCCCCTACCCCCGCACGAAGATGTTCCTCAGCCACTGCGAGCCGGCCTTGGCGGCCTGGCCCCAGTCTTCGCTGTCGTCCGGCGCCTCGGGCTTGAAGCCCCAGGGATTGAACAGCTTCAGGCGGTTGACCTWGAAGGCCGAGACGTCGCGGGTCACCAGGATCAGGCCGTGCTCCAGGGCGGTGGCGGCCAGCAGGGCGTCACGCGCGTCGGTCAGCGGCAGGCGGCTTCGGCCTCGGACCACGGCGGCGTCGACGGGCAGGATCCGCCCCTCGAAGGCGGCGGCGACCTGGTCGTCCAGCCAGGTTCGCAGGGCCAGGCCCGCCGCCTTGTCCTTGCGCTCGACCCGCGCCGCGCCGGTCTCCAGCTCTAGCAGGGTCACCGCCGAGATGAACAGGCTGGACCGGGCGACGCCGGCCGCCCAGCTGGCCAGGCCCGCGTCGGTGCCGCCCGCCTTGGCGTTGCGCAGCTCTAAGACGATGTCGGTGTCCAGAAGGTACATCAGCCGCGCCGATCCCAGGTCTCGGTCGAGCGGGTCTCGGCGACGTCCACAGCCGTCGGCGCGGCCATGGCCAGCAGATCGACGATCGTCTCGGTCTGGCCCGACAGCTTGCGATAAGCCTCGATGCTCATCAGCACGTGGGTGGTCTTGCCGCGGTCGGTGACGAAGACCGGCTCGATCCGCGCCGCCCGCTTGGCCTGGCTGACATCCTGGTTGAAGTCACGACTCGAGATGACTTTCATGTGCCTACGTACCTACAATGACAAGGTTGTCTTGTAGGTACGTTACTACATTGTGGCGTTCGGGCAACAGGAAATAAGCCAGCAAAAACAATCTTCTGCATGGCAGCGTCAAAAGCCCGTTTTCGGCTTGCCCCCACAAGCCAACTCTGCGCGGCTTTGACCTAACGGCGGACAAACGCCGAGAGGGATCATCAAGGGGGGACGCTTTGTCCGACATCATATCCAGCCTGGTCAGCACCGTGGGCGGCATTCTTTCGCCCCACGGACCGGCCACCAAGGTCGCCGCGCACAGCTACACGCCAGGCGACTTCAGCGTTCACTTCTTCCTGCAACTGGCCGTCATCATCCTGGCCTGCCGCGTGGTCGGCTGGCTGGGCCAGAAGATCCTGAAGCAGCCTCAGGTCGTGGGCGAGATGATCGCCGGCGTGGTGCTGGGCCCGTCCCTGCTGGGCCTGCTGTTCCCCGACTTCCAGCTGATGCTGTTTCCCAAGGAAACCAAGAACGTGCTGTACGTCGGCGCCCAGCTGGGCGTCGGCCTCTACATGTTCATGGTCGGCACCAGCTTCCAGGCCGACCATTTCAAGGCCAAGGCCAAGAGCGCCATGAGCGTGTCCTTCGCCGGCATCGCCGCGCCGTTCCTGATCGCCGCCCTGATCACCCCCTTCCTGCTGAAGGTCCCGGGTCTGTTCGCCCCGACCATCGGCCAGGGCAGCGCGACGCTGTTCATGGGCGCCTGCATCGCCCTGACGGCCTTCCCGATGCTGGCCCGCATCATCAACGAGCGAGGCCTGGCCAAGACCTCGCTGGGCACGCTGTCCCTGACCGCCGGCGCCTTCGATGACGCCGTCTCCTGGTGCGTGCTGGCCGTGGTCCTGGCGACCTTCGGCGGCGGACCGGGCGTGGCGGTTCTCGCCATCGGCGGCGGGGTGGCCTGGGTCGCCTTCGTCACGATCTTCGGTCCGAAGATTCTGGCGCCGCTGGGCCGCATGGTCGAGCGCGAGGGCGAGATGAGCACCACGGTGCTGGCCCTCGTCCTGCTGGCCTTCTGCGTCTCGGCGTTCCTGATGGATGCGGTGGGCATCCACGCCATCTTCGGCGGCTTCATCCTGGGCGTGGTCATGCCGCGCGGCAAGCTGGTCGAGGAACTGAAGAAGAAGGTCGAGCCGGTCGCGGTCGTCCTGCTGCTGCCGATGTTCTTCACCTATTCGGGCCTGAACACCCGGATGGACATGGTCAACTCGCCGACCCTGCTGTTGATCGCCCTGGGCATCCTGGCCTGCTCGATCCTGGCCAAGTGGGGCGCCTGCTACGCCGCCGCCCGCCTGACCGGCGAGAACCACGCCACCGCCATGGGCATCGGCGCCCTGATGAACTCGCGCGGCCTGATGGAGCTGATCATCATCAACATCGGCCTGCAGAAGGGCATCATCGGCCCGACCCTGTTCTCGATGCTGGTGCTGATGGCCATCGTCACCACGGTCATGGCCAGCCCGCTGTTCGAGGTGGTCTACGGCAAGAAGGCCCGGGAATCCGGCGAGCTAGACGCCATCGACGGCGCGATCGCCAAGGCCGCCTGAACAAGCTTACGAGTTGCCTCCCTGCCCTCGCTCCCCTGCCGGAGCGAGGGCTTTTTTTCGAACGCTTCGGGTTCAGTCCTCGATGGCCTTGACGCCGAGTCGCTCGAGATGAGCCAAGTGATCGTGCATGGCCTTGAGCTGTTCGGGCGAATGCCCTTGCCAATCGGTGACCTCGCCGACGATCCGAAGCGGATCACGCGTGCGGTAAGACTTGGTCGGATTGCCCGGGAATTTCTTGTCCGTCAGGTTGGGATCGTCCTCGAACGGCCCCGTCGGCTCAACGATGTAGATCCTGCCCGGCCCTTCGCCCTGGGCCAACTCCGCGCCCCAGGTCGCCGCGTCGAGAGTGGCGCTGAGATAGACATAGGCCGCCGCTTTCCCCTTGCCGTAGTTGGAGGCGTAGCCGGCGCCGAGCAGGGCGCCCGCTTTCAGATCCGCTTTAGTGCCGTGGTAGAACGGCTGCGTGTTTGGCGTGACTGTGGCTGTCATCGATCAACGACCCTCCGGAAATCGGGACCCGCGGTCCCCGCGTCGAGGGCGCTACAAACTGCGCATAAATCGCCGGCCGCCAATTCTTGAACTCAGGTTTTTCGTCCCCAAATCCTTATCGGGCAGGGACGACGGCGAGGCCGGTTTCCTACCTTTCACCCATCAGCGGCGGCGAACTCCAGGCCTCAGGCCTGCTCCAGCGACCGGTCGAAGCCGAAGCGGTTGATCTGGGCGATCAGGTCGCGGTGGCTGGGCAGGTCGTGGGTGGCGCGTTCGCCGAAGGTCTTGATCTTGGCGAACAGCTTGTCGGCGCCGGCCACGTCGGGAAACTCGCTGCGCCCCGGCGACAGGTCGGTTTTGAAGCCCATGCCGTACAGGATGTACTGGTAGTTGAAGAAGGCGAAGGTCTCGAGATCCAGGGTGAAGTCGTAGCGGGTGGGCGGGCGCCAGCGCCACTGCTCCAGCAAGTCGGCCAGCCGCTCGGGCATCGAGGCCGGATCGGCGTTCTCGCGCCAGAACGGCYCGGTCCGCTGGCTCAGGCAGTAGTGCAGCTTCAAGAAGGTGATGATGTTGTCGTAGCGGGCCGTCATCAGCTCGTTGAAGCGGAAGGCCGGGGCGCTGATCGGACCGTTGTGCGGGAATAGCTCGGCGATGATCGCCACAGCCGCCTCGATCAGCACCACCCCGGTCGATTCCAGCGGCTCCAGGAAGCCCGCCGACAGGCCGACCGCCACGCAGTTCTTGACCCACTGCTTGGTGCGATAGCCGGCCTCGAACGACAGCGCGCGAGGCTTGATCTCGACGCCCTCGCCCACATAGTCGCGCAGGATCGCCTCGGCACGGTCGTCGCTGATGTGGTCGCTGGAATAGACCGTGCCGACGCCGCGCGCGCCGTTCAGGCCGATGTCCCAGGTCCAGCCGGCCTCGTGGGCGGTGGCGACCGTGAAGCTCTGGATCGGGGCGTCGGGACGGTCGTAGGGGATCTTGCAGGCCAGGGCCCGGTCGGCGAACAGGAAGGGCCGCGCCGACTTGAACGGGGCCTTCAGCGCCTGGCCGATCAGTTCGGCGTGGAAGCCCGTGCAGTCGATATAGAGATCGGCCTCCAACCGGCCGTGCTCCTTGCAGACGACGTGGTCGATGGCCCCGGTCGCGTCCAGTTCGGCGCCGGTCAGCAGGCCCTGTAGGTGGCGCACGCCCAGCTCGCGGGCCCGCTCGGCCAGCACCTGGGCCAGCTTGGCGGCGTCGAAATGGTAGGCGTAGTTCAGCGGGCCGGCGAAGTTGCCCTCGTGCGGCCGCTTGGGCGCGCGCTGGGCGTCGGCCACCCGGGACTGGATGGTCATGGCCTCGGCGAACGGCGCGCGCGTCGCCTCGTTCTGCAGCAGCCAGTAGGGCGCGAGACTCGTTCCGTCGGTCGAGAACGGCGCCTCGAACGGATGGAAGTACTGGTGGCGCGCGCCCTCCCTAGGCGCCCAACCCCAGTCGTTGAAGCGGATGCCCTGCTTGAAGGTGGCCGAGGTCTCGCGGATGAACCGGGCCTCGTCGATGCCCAGGAACTGCAGGGTGGTGCGGATGGTCGGGAACGTGGCCTCGCCGACGCCGATGATGCCGACGTCGGGCGATTCCAGCAGGGTGATCTCAAGGTGCGCCTGCTCGGCCACCCGCAGGGACTTGGCCAGATAGGCCGCGGTCAGCCACCCGGCCGTGCCGCCCCCGACGATCAGGATTCTTCGTCTACGATCCATGCCGTCTTGATAGCGCGGCCCGCTTCAAAAACGGAAAGCAAAGTTCGGCGAAAGACAGGGACAGGCGCATGCGCCCGTCCCCTACTGTTCTCACCGCCCCGGTCGCGCGAAGGCCGCCACGCGTTCGCGGGCCTGGTGCACGGCGTTGTCGCTCGCCGGCGCGTGGGCGGTCGAACCCGTCCGGAAGCCGCCCACATGGTTGGACAGGTCGGCGGCCTCGGCGCGCAGGGCGTGGGTGGCCTCGGTCGACTGCTGGACCATGGCGGTGTTGCGCTGGGTCACCTGGTCCAGCTGGTTGACGGCCACATTGACCTGGCCCAACGCCGAGGCCTGCTCGTTGGCCGAGGCGGCGATCTCGTCGACCAGGGTGTCGATGACGCCCACCTTCTCGACGATGCCGCGCAGGGCCCGGCCCGTCTGGCCGACCAGATCGACGCCCTCGCCCACCTGGCGGCTGGAGTCGGCGATCAGGGTCTTGATCTCCTTGGCGGCGTCGGCCGAGCGCTGAGCCAGGGCCCGGACTTCCTGAGCGACGACAGCAAAGCCCCGGCCCGCGTCACCGGCCCGGGCGGCTTCGACGCCGGCGTTCAGGGCCAACAGGTTGGTCTGGAAAGCGATCTCGTCGATCACGCCCAGGATCTGCGAGACCTTGGCCGACGACGCCTCGATCTGGGTCATGGCCTCGGCGGCGCGGGTCACCACCACGCCCGAGGCCTGGGCGTCGGCGGCGGCCTGGCTGACCTGGGCCGAGACGGCCTTGGCGCTCTTGGCGGTGCGATCGACCGTGGCGGTCAGTTCCTCGACGGCGGCTGCCGTCTGCTCCAGGGTCGCGGCCTGCTGCTCGGTGCGCAGGGCCAGGTCGTCGGCGGCCTGGGCGATGTCGTCGGCGCCCGAGCGAATGCCCGAGGTGGCGCGCTCGACGGCCTTGATGGTGTCGGCCAGGGCGGCGGCCGCGTGGTCGAAGTCGGTCTTCAGGCTCAGGAACTCGGGCGACAGCGCGCCCTCGACCCGGGCTGAAAGATCGCCGGCCGCGAGGCGCGACAGGGCCTGGCCGACGGCGGCCACGGCGGCGGCCTGGCGCTGCTCGGCGGCCTGGCGCTCGGCGGCCATGCGGTCGCGCTCTTCCTGCAAAATGCCCAGATAGCTGGAGATGGCCAGGTCCATGTCCAGGAAGGTGGCCTTCATCAGCGCCACGACCTGATCGGCGACCTCGCCGTCGTCCTTGCCGCCGCCGAACAGTCCGCCTTTGGCGCGCTTGGCCATCACGGCGCGGATCAGGTGCTCGGCCACCAGGGCGTAGCCGCCGATGTACCAGCGCGGCTCCAGCCCGACCCGCACGTGCGCCTGGCCGACCCGCTGCACGTCGGCGGCGTAGTCGGGGCCGAACTCGGCGGTCGCCATCTTGCGCCAGTGGTCGCCCTGACGCGCCTGGGCGCCGTCCATCTGGGCGCGGTTGGCGAACAGGTCGCGCATCTCGGGATAGGCGCGGATCTGGTCGTAGAAACTGTCGAGCGCGGCGTGGATCTCGCCATCGATCACCGGCTTGGCCGTCTTCAGCGCCGCCCGCGCGCGGTGATCGAACCGCATGAAGGCCATGCGTTGGTCGAGTTGCGGATTGACGCTCATGCTACTGCCCCGAGTCACGAAGTCCGTACTGCGAGGAGCGGTGACCTGATTTGATTAACCGAGGTTGAAATCCGGGCCCCCTTAAGGGGTCGAGCGTATGTCAGAACCCTAGTCAGAACGGCACTACGCAGGTGACGCCCGCGCGGACATTGCTGTCGTCGCCCATGGCGTCGACGTCGCCGCCCATGCGGGCGCGGCAGCCGTCCTTGGGGCGGCGCAACAGGAACGGCTCCGGGTTCTTGGCGTAGCGTCCGGACGGATCCAGGTTCAGCCGCGGCGAGGCCTGGCCGACGCGAGCCCAGCGCTCGGCCTCGCAGCGTTCGCGCTCCTCACGGGTCATCGTGACACGGTCGCAGCCGCCCAGGCCGCGAAGCGCCTGCCGCCCCTTCGCGGTGAGATCGGCCTGGCTGGGCGCGCCGCCGGAGGCGAGGGGGGCAACGCCTTCACCGGGCGACGAAGGCGTCATGGATTGGATGGGAAGCACGGGCTCGGCGTGGGCTGGAGCGTCACGATCGTCCGGCGGTCGGAGTCTGGCGACGGCGCGATGGGCGCGGCCTGATCGAAGCGGCGGAACCAGGGAAACCTGGATGGACGGCGCCGACTCGTAGACCGGCGCCGGCGGCAAGTAACGCACCAGGAAGACAAGCAGGACGACATGGAAGACGGCGGACGCCAGCACCGCGGCCAAGCGAAAAGCGCCGCCTTTACCTGACTTGCTCCGTCTCGACACTCTGACCCCGCGCCCCACGAACGCGAGCACTCCGCTTCAGCTTGTGGACCGAAGTGTGACCGACCTGGCCCAAGCCCTAGGCCGTCCAGAGATACCGCCAGGTCTCGGAGATCGCCCCGTCGCCTCGGGTCAGGCGCAGCGACAGGTCCATGGTCGCCGCC
>NZ_JBFTZS010000090.1:0-12491 GCF_056406675.1 Caulobacter sp. P1_B12_2
GCTGGCGAACGCGGTGGTCAACCTCTACCAGGAGACCACGGGAAGCGAGAGCCACGCCCTGCGGACCCAGGCCCAGTTCACCCTGGGCGACCCCGACGAGGTCGCGCCCCAACTGGTCATCCTGAGCGGCAACGACTACGGCTGGTTCCGGGTGGTGGGTTCGACCATCCAGATCGTCGAAGGTGTGAACTGGACGGCCGACTGGATCCGCGCGGTCAAGGGCGCCTACGGCGCGACCGACACCAACGGCAACCAGTTGAAAGAGGTCAAGGTCGCCACCCTGCAGGTGGCGGCGAAGGACACCGGCGGCGCCATGTCCGCCCCCTTCACCTTCGACGTGCTGATCGAAGACAAGAACGAGGCGCCGGTCTTCAATGGCGGGACGCAGCACTTCAATCTGGCCGAGAACCCGGGGTACTATCAGTATCTGGGCTCGGCAGTGGGCAGCGACATCGAYGACCCCGCCGGCGCGCTGCGCTACAGCTTCACGGGCGGCGCGGTCTATTTCGACACCCCCCTAAACAGGCAGGTCTCCAGGTCGGCCGACAACCGGTTCGTGATGGACGACTACGGCGCCATCTTCGTCAACGGCTGGCAGGCGCTCGACTACGAGAGCGTCCGCGACTTCGCCTATACGACGACCGTCACCGACAGGGCCCGTGGCGCGAACGCGGTCTCCAGCGCCGGCACGACCGCGCTCCATCTGCAAAACGTCGACGAGCCGCACGCCATGGGCACGCTCAACGTCTATGTCGACGAGAGCGACGCCGTGGGCCCGTTCATCTCGCGGGGCAACTTCCGCAGCATGCTGAGCGACCCGGAAAACGGGGCCAACATCGTCTTCACGTTCGACGACGGCTCGACCGTCAAGGATGGTTGGCAGATCGATTCCGCGAGCGGCGAGATCTGGATGATCGCTCGCAAGGACTACGAAGCGCTTACCGATGTCTACCAAGATTATTACAATTACGACGAATACGGCAACGAATATTGGGCCGGTCAATACTACGCTGGCGCGGACGACAGCCTCGCCTGGAGCCATCTCAACGTCCGGGCCTATAACAACGCGACCGGAGCGGTGGCCACGGGAGTCCTGAATATCAAGGTCAACAACGTCGACGAGAACCCGACCTTCACGAGCTACAAGGTCTACTACGGCAGTGACGGCCAGGTGATCTATGACAGCCCGACCGCCTATCGGATCACGGGCGACAAGAACGGCGGCAACATCATCCAGATCGTCGCCAATGATCCGGAGCACCAATACGGTTTCACCTATTCGATCAGCGACATGGTGCAGACCGAGTCGATCTGGGCCTACGGCGGCAGCAGCGAGATCGACTCCTACGCCTTGCCCTATGTCTATATCGACGGCAACGGCGCGATCGGTTTCACCTCGCCGGGCGAGGGTAATGGCGGCGAGTGGGAGGGCGGCACCAAGATCGATGGCGTTCGCCGAACCTCGACGGTTCGGGTGAGCTTCAACCTGAACATCACCGATGCGACCAACCACACCTCGCACACGCCGTTCCTGGTGACCTTCGTGCGGCGTGGCGCGTCCGTGCCGCCCCTGGTCCTCGATCTGGACGGCGACGGCGTCGAGCTAACGCCCTATGACGGCTCGACGGTGCTGTTCGACATGGACGGCGACGGCGTTCGCGACAAGACCGGCTGGGTCGGCACGGACGACGGCCTGCTGGCCCTCGATCGCAACGGCAATGGGACGATCGACGACATTGGGGAAATCTCGTTCATCGGCGACGCCGAGGGCGCGTTGTCGGACCTGGAAGGACTCCGCGCCTTCGACACCGACGGCGATAACTTCCTGGACGCCGACGACACCCGCTTCGGCGAGTTCCGGGTCTGGCGGGACGCCAACCACGACGGCGTCAGCCAGGCGAGCGAGCTGATGTCTCTGTCGGACCTGGGCGTCACCCATGTCGGGCTCACCCTGACCCGCAGCGACCAGGACGCCGACGCCTCGGACAACATCATCTACGGCACGGCCGATTTTATCTGGGCGAACGGCGCCCAGTCGACGGTCGGCGACGTCTTCTTCGCGTACGGACCGTCCAGCGACGACGAGTTGGCCGCGCCGATCATCCTGGACCTTGACGGTGACGGCAAGACAATCGTGCCCCTGGCGGAGAGCAGCACGACTTTCGACATGGTCGGCGACGGTCGGCTGCGCAAGACGGCGTGGGCCGACGCCGGCGACGCCTTCCTGGTGCGCGACCGCAACGGCGACGGCCTGATCAACGGCATCTCCGAGATCTCGTTCATCGGCGACAAGGCCGGCGCCAAGACCGATCTCGAGGGTCTGGCCGGCTTCGACGACAACAAGGACGGCGTTCTCGACGCGCGGGACCCTGGCTTCGTCGGCTTCGGCGCCTGGATCGACGCCAACAGCAACGGCATCACCGACGCGGGGGAACTGCTCAGCCTGGCTCAGGCCGGGATTTCGAGCATCGACCTGAACGGTGTGGCCACCGGCGAGACCGCCGAGCAGCGGACGGCGGGCCATAGCGTGACGTTCAACACCAGCAAATACGTCACTGACACGGGCGGGCAGGGGCTTTTGAGCGATGTCGGGCTGGCCTATGATCCCACGGCGTTGGGTCCGTCGGTTGGCGRCTTGGCGCTCTCCACCCAGGCCCTGGCCTTCGACCGAAAGGCCAAGAAATTTTGGATCTCGACCTCGGGTGGCGCCTTGTTCGTGCGGCCGCGCAAATTTGATGGCGCGCTAGACGCGACCGCCGGCCAAGTGTCGGTGACTTCGCTGCTCAGCTTCCGGAACGGCAATGTCGGCCTGTTGGCGCCGATCGTGCTCGATCTCGACGGCGACGGTGTCGAGCTCAAGAAGGCCAGCAAGTCGAAGGCCCTGTTCGACATGGATGGAGACGGCGTTCGCGACGACACTGGCTGGATCGGCAAGGGTGAAGGCCTGCTGGTCATCGACCGCGACGGCGACGGGTTGATCACCAAGGCCAATGAGCTGTCGTTCCTGGCCGAGAAGGCCGACGCCAAGTCCGGCTTCGAGGGCCTGGCCGTTCTGGACGCCAACAAGGACGGCAAGCTGACGCTCGCCGATGCTCGGTTCGGCGAATTGAAGGTGTGGGTCGACGCCGATCGTGACGGGGTTACCGACGGCGGCGAGCTCAAGACGCTGTCCGACCTGGGAATCTCCGAGATCGGCGTCCGGGGCACGGCGTTGAGTGGGACGGCGAAGCTGGGCTCGAACATGCTGTTGGCCGTCACAACGTTCAAGCGTGTGGACGGTTCGGTCGGTACGGCGGGCGACTCTGTCCTGGCGTTCGATCCCAGCTCGCTGAAGACCCCGATCAAGACCGGCGGTCAGACACTGTCGGACCTTGGGTTCGTCGCGCGGTTATCGGCCAGCGACGAGGCAGCGCAAGATGCTGAGGTCATGTCCCTGTCGGATGCCGACCTCGACCGGTTGCGGGTGCTTCAAATGACCCAGGCGATGAGCAGCTTTGGCTCGACGTCCGCCGTCAGCGCCTTGACCGCGAGTGACGCGGGGGCGACGCAGCGGTACGATTACTTCGCTTCAGCGATGACCTAAAGGACAACAGCGTGACCAAAGAGACCCAAGCTCCGCGCGCGCCAACGGTCAGTCATCTGTTGGGCGAGATGACTTGGCTGCTGACCCAATCGCCGCTGCATCGCGCGCTGGCGATCGGCGACCTGGAATGGCTGGTCATGCCCGCGCTTCTGACCGAACAGTTCTATGTCTTCCGGGACGGCGATCGGCCCGTGGGACTGGCTTTGTGGGCGAAAACCGACGCCGCCGGCGAGCGCAAGTTGGCCGGCGGCCTGGTCGATCCCGCGAACCGGCTGACTTTGGAGGAATGGAGCACGGGAAACCGTGTTTGGCTGGTCGACCTGATCGCGCCGTTCGCCGACGAGAACAACCGTCACCTCGAAGTGATGATGGCGGATCTGATATCCGGCCCGCTCCGCCACCAGGAGTTCCGCTTCCACCGCGTTGACCCCAAGACCGGTGTCCGCGAGACCAAGCTCGTACCCGCTGGCGCCGGCGAGGACCTTAGGCAGGCTTTGGAAAAGGCGGCCGTCGCCACTAGCTCCGAGGGTGCGACTGGCGACCCAGCGGTAGTTGGGTGAAGCCCGGCTCAAAAGCCCGCGGCTGACTCACACGCACAGGCATCAGCGGCCGGGGCGTTAACGTTCTATGAACATAGCGTCAACGCCGTGCGGGCGCTATTTGTGCAGCAACGTTTTGTAATATCTGACATTTTCGCCTGGAAGCCGCGGCGTGGTCAATATCCGCGGCCAGTCTTAAGTTGGGACCGCCAAGTTGGAGAAAATGCCCTCCTGAGGGATTTCAACGCCCTAGTCGGTCCGCGTTAAGTTGGCTCCACAGCGGGTGTGGGCAGGGATCGCCAATGCACGTCGTTGACGGGCGTTTTCGCAGCAACGCGGTTTCCTGGTCGAAAGCCGCCGTCTTGGCGTCCGCGATCAGCATGGAACGTCACCGATGGCGTCACGGTGCGCTGCGGAGTCTTTCAGCAGCACCGGCCAAACCTGCGCCTGATGATGTGAAGCCGGTTCACCCTTTCGCGTATTTCCAGAACCGGCCCCGGCCTTCGGCGATCCAGGCCAGGGCTTCGTCGATGCGCTTGTCGCGCGTCGCGTCGGTTTTAGCCTCGCCGATCCAGACATTGTATTCCTTCTGGAACGACGCCGACTTGCTCTCGAACATGGCCTTGATCGACGGATGGGCCGAGAGGCGTTCGGCGAAGGCCGGCGGCACGTCGACAGTCTTGGGCGCCGTGGAGGGCTTGCGAGGGGCAAGCTTCACCCCTCGCTCGTTCAGCGACATGGCCTCCTGGATCCAGGCGATCAGTTGATCGTCGGCAGGCAGGTCGGCGAGGCTTGTCAATTTGCCCATGAAGCGCTTGGCGGCCGGCAGGTCGGCGTTCGCTTTCAGCCGAGCATCGGTCATCAGCGAGTCCTTCCAGAACGAGAAGGCGCAATGCGACTTGTAGGCGGCGAAGATGCACATCATCTCGCCCCGGTAGTCGAAGTGAGGAATTCCCCACTTCATGACTTCCACGACCTCCGGACAGGCCGAGCGGATCAGACCGCGCAGATGCGCCATGATGGGTTTCGCGAAGGCTTGGGCGCTTTCGCCGTAGGCATCGACCTCGGAAATGGACATCACGAACTCACGTCTTGATCGAACGCCAGGCGTCCGGATGACCGAAAAGACCCAACGCGGCCTCTCCGGACCGAAAGGCTATTGCATCGCGGAAGGGTTCATCCACACGAGCTCCCAGACATTGCCGTCCGGATCTTCGATGTGGCGGTTGAACATGAACCCAAGGTCCTGGGCTGGATTGGGATCGGCGCGGCCGCCCGCCGCCACGCCCTTTTCGATCGTGGCGTTGACCTCGTCCTTGCTCTCGGCGGTCAGAGCGATCAGCGCCTGACTCTCGCGCCGAGCGTCGCCGATCGGCCGCGCGGTGAACTGGCTGTATTGCCCGTGGGTCAGCAACATCACGCCGATCGAGTCCGAGAACATGATCGAGCTGGCCTGCTCATTCGAGAACTGCGGGTTCAGCACCCCGCCGAGCGCCTCATAGAAACGGGTCGCCGCCAGCAGATCGCGCACTGGCAGATTTACGAAAATCATTCTAGCCATTGATCAATTTCGCTCCAGAGACACAGTACTGGTCGGTCTAGTACTGAAGGCGGGCATATCACGCACGGAACGGAACCGTCTAGTACCGACTTGAGGATGATATGAAGATTGAGGGCGAGACCCGATCGGCGCGCAAGGAGCGCGACATCGTCGAAGCCGCCACCGTGGCGTTCGTCAGCCGCGGCTATGACGGCACGAGCATGGAGGAAATCGCCACCAAGGCCGGGGTCTCCAAACAGACGGTCTACAAGCATTTCACCGACAAGGAAACGCTCTTCGGCGAGGTCATTCGAGCCTCCGCGGCCCAGGCCACCGGCGCTTTCGACGCCGTCGCGGCGTTGCTCTCCGAAGCCGAATTCATGGCGGGCGGCCTGCAACGAGTCGCCCGCCTCTTCATGACGACGCTGATGGATGAAGAGCGCTTGAAGCTGCGGCGCCTGATCATCGCCAATGCCGATCGAATGCCTCAGCTCGGCCGCGACTGGTATGAAAAAGGGTTCGAACGCATGCTCGCCTCGATGGCGACCTGCTTCCAGCAGCTGACGAGCCAAAACCGCCTTCGAACGCCCGACCCGTATCTGGCCGCCAGCCATTTTTTTGGAATGCTTCTTTGGATCCCGATGAACGAAGCGATGTTCACGGGAAACAAGACGCCGCGTTCGAGCGCTGAACTCGAGCGACACGCCGACGCCACGGTCGAGACGTTTCTTGTCGCCTACGGGGCGCGGTCGAAGGGCTAGCCTTGATCGGTCGGCCTTGAGTGGACCCGCCCCAGGGCTGGCCTGGGCGGGCGTGTCGGGTTAACACCCTGCATGGCACGCACAAAACAAAGCGCTGAGTTGGAGATCGAGGTCGACGGGGAGACCTATGTCTGGCGGCTCCATCGCCAGCCCGGGTGGTCCAGCGACGCCCCGGTGCGGCACGGCATGGCGATCGCCGTGCGTCACCTGGAGGGCCAGCGCGAGGCCGTGGTCGAGTTTCCGCCGGGTCCCGAGCCCCGGTACGGCGCGCCGCTGCTGAAGGCCTCGCATGTCGATCTGAAGATCGTCAGGAACGCCATCGCCTCCGCCATCGCGGCGGGCTGGGATCCGCTGTCCCGCGGCAAGACCGTGGCTATCGTCGTGGACGCGACCGGGGGCTGACGCCTTCGAGGCTCAGGAGAGCCGGTCCCGGAAGTCCGCGTAGTCGAACTGCCGCACCAGTTTCAGCGCGTCGGTCTGGCTGTTCCACAGCGCGATCGCCGGCAGGCGCACGCCGTTGAAGGTGTTGGTCTTGACCATCGAATAGTGGGCCTGGTCCAGGAAGGCGATGCGCGTGCCCGGCGACGGCGGCGCGTCGAAGACGTAGTCGCCGATGATGTCCCCGGCCAGGCACGAGGGACCGCCGAGCCGGACGGCCACGCCGTCGGCGGGCTCGTTCAGCATCGCCGGCCGGTACGGCGCCTCGATGACGTCGGGCATGTGGCAGGTGGCCGAAATGTCGGTGATGGCGACGGGCATGCCGTTGTCGAAGGTGTCGAGGATTTCGCCGACCAGTATGCCGGCGTCCAGGGCGATGGCCTCGCCGGGCTCGAGATAGAGCTCGACGCCGTGACGCTCGGACACCTGGCGCAGGAAGGCGACCAGGTCCTCGACCCGATAGTCGGCGCGGGTGACGTGGTGGCCGCCGCCCAGGTTCACCCACTTCAGCGACGCCAGGGCGGTTTCCAGCTTCGGCTCGAGCGACGCCCAGATCCGCTGCAGGGGCTCGAAGCCCTGTTCGCACAGGGCGTGGAGGTGCAGGCCGTCGACGCCGTCCAGGTGCTCGGGCCGCAGTTGCGACACCGGAAAGCCCAGACGCGAGCCCGGCTGGCAGGGGTCGTACTTGGCGACCTCGGCCTCGCTGTGCTCGGGGTTCAGGCGCAGGCCGATGTCGAAGGTCTCGCCCTGGGCCCGGGCCGCGGCGATCAGGTCCGCGAACCGCGCGATCTGCTGGGGCGCGTTGAAGATCACCGAGTCCGACAGGCGCAGGATCTCGGGCAGGTCGTCGGGGTGATAGGCCGGCGAATAGGTGGTCAGATGGCCGTGATAGTGCTCGCGGGCCAGCCGCGCCTCCCACAGGCCGGACGCGCAGACGCCGTCGAGATACTCCCCGACGACATCGGCCAGCGACCACATGGAGAAGGCCTTCAGCGCCAGCAGGACGCGCGCGCCGCCCCGCCGGCCGACGTCCTGAAGGACGGCCAGGTTGCGTCGCACGGCCGCCTCGTCGACCACGAAGGCCGGCGAGGGGACGCGGTTGAGGTCAAAGCGCGCGAAGGCGCCGGGATCGCCGGCCTGGGTCTGCATCAGAAGTCCAGCGGGGCGTCCAGGTCGCGAACCTTCCACGGCAGGCCGTGCTTGTTCAGCAGGTCCATGAAGGGGTCGGGATCCAGTTGCTCCATGTTGAAGACGCCCGTGTCCTTCCAGGCGCCGGTCAGCATCAGGGCCGCGCCGATCATGGCGGGGACGCCCGTGGTGTAGCTGACGGCCTGGTTTCCGGTCTCGGCGTAGGCTTCCTCGTGGTCGCAGACGTTGTTGACGTAGACCGTCCTGGCCTGGCCGTCCTTCACGCCGGTCGCGATGACGCCGATGTTGGTCTTGCCCTTGGTGATCGGGCCCAGCGACGACGGCTCGGGCAGCAGGGCCTTGAGGAACTCGATCGGGATGATCTCGCGGCCCTGGAACATCATCGGCTCGATGCGGGTCATGCCGATGTTTTCGAGCACTTCCAGGTGCTTGAGGTACGAATCGCCGAAGGTCATCCAGAAGCGGATGCGCTGAATCTCCGGGTAGAACTTGGCSAGGGACTCCAGCTCCTCATGGTACATGAGGTACATGTTCTTGGGGCCGACCTGATCGAAATCGAAGACCTGCTTGTGGCTCAGCGCCGGGCCTTCGACCCACTGGCCGTTCTCCCAGTGCCGCGACGGGGCGGTCACTTCGCGCAGGTTGATCTCGGGATTGAAATTGGTGGCGAAAGGCAGGCCCGTCTCGCCGCCGTTGCAGTCCAGGATGTCGAGCGTGTCGATCCGGTCCAGCAGGTGCTTCTTGACGTAGGTGGCGAACACCGAGGTCACGCCCGGGTCGAAGCCGCTGCCCAGCAGCGCCATCAGGCCGGCGTCCTTGAAGCGGTCCTGGTAGGCCCACTGCCAGCTGTATTCGAACTTTGCCTCGTCACGCGGCTCGTAATTGGCCGTGTCGAGATAGTTCACGCCGGCCGCCAGACAGGCGTCCATGATCGCCAGGTCCTGGTAGGGCAGGGCCAGGTTGACCACTAGGCCGGGCTTCACCGCCCGGATCAGCGCGGTGGTCGCCGCGACGTCGTCGGCGTCCAGCGCGGCCGTGTCGATCGTCACGCCGAAGCGCTGCTTCACGGACTGCGCGATGGCGTCGCACTTGGACTTCGTCCGGCTCGCCAGCGTGATGTGCGTGAAAACGTCCTTGCTCATCGCCATCTTGTGGATCGCGACCGAGCCCACGCCGCCAGCGCCGATAACCAGCACCCTGCTCATTTGGGCTTCYCCTGCGCCTAGTAAAAACCTCGCCCAGCGGGTCGCTCGCACGAGGGGGCGGGGGTCATATCACGTGGAGGGTAGATCGCTAACCACCCTTTGTGACGTTCTTTCGGTCCGACGTCCGATCGGCCGCGGCGCCCGACCTGAAATGTCCGGTTTCCGGGGCGGTTCCCGAGGCCGTCGACGGCGTCTCGGTGTGGCCGCCGATCTGCGCCTTGCGACTAAAATTGCGAAGCAGTCGCAAATTTGTTGAAAATGCGACTAGCTCGCAATATAGACGGCCCCGCTTCGGGACGAAGGCGTCGGGCGAAGCCGGTACAGGGAATTGAACAGAATGACGGCTTCCAAGGGGAAGGTGCTGCGGCCCGCGAGCCTGCGCGCCACCAAGGCCCAAGCGGCGTCCACCGGCCTGGGCGTGGCCGTCGGCCTGTCGGCCATGATGCTGCTGCCGACCCACGGCCTGGCGCAGGACGCCGAGCGTCTGGCCACCGTGAAGGTGCAGGACACCGCCATCGATTCCAACCCGAACGCCGAAGCGGGCGTGCCCTACAAGGCCAAGACCTCGGGCGACGAGCGTCACACCCGTCCGCTGGCCGAGACGCCGCAGACGATCACCGTGGTGACCAAGGCCGCGATCGACGACTCCGGCTATACGGACCTGTCCAAGATCCTCGACGCCCAGCCGGGCGTGACGGTCGGCACCGGTGAAAACGGCAACGCCTTCGGCGACCGCTACATCATCCGCGGCCAGGACGCCCGCAGCGACACCTTCGTCGACGGTCTGCGCGATCCGGGCATGACCATCCGCGAAAGCTTCGCGGTCGAGCAGATCGAGATCACCAAGGGCCCGAACTCGTCGTTCGCCGGCCGCGGCTCGTCGGGCGGCGCGGTCAACGCCATCACCAAGCAGGCGACCCCGTTCCTGAACTTCGCCAACGTCCAGGCCGCCGTCGGCACCGACGACCACGTCCGCGTCAGCGCCGACGTCAACAAGGCGTTCGGCGACACCTTCGCGATTCGCGCCAACGGCCTCTACGCCTACGAGGAAGTGCCGGATCGTGGCCCGGCCGACCGCGAGCGCAAGGGCGCGGCCGTCTCGGCTTTCTTCACGCCGACCGACGCCTTCGAGGCGACGCTCGACTACTACGGCCTGCGCGCCGAGGACAATCCGGACGTCGGCAGCTACCTGGTGGCCGGCAAGCCCGCCTCGCCGATCCCGCCGGCCTACGTCCAGAAGGAAGACTTCCTGAAGTCGGACGTCGACACCTTCACCGCGCGCCTGAAGTACAGGTTCAACGACAATGTCCGCCTCACGAGCCTGACCCGCTACGGCGCGTCGGACAACGGCTACTATATCAGCGGCGGCCACGCCGGCACGACCGGGACCAACAACCCGGGCGGCGTCTATTCGACCACCACCCTGACCGACCACCAGGGCTGGCAGGACGTCCGCTACTTCGCCACCCAGGAAAACCTGTTCGTCAACACCGAGCTGTTCGGCAAGAAGAACGAGTTCATCTTCAGCGCCGAATACACCGACAACAAGGTGAAGAACGGCATCTATCGCGGAACCCGCACCGGCGCGTTCAACTGCATCACCGGCGCCGGGACGGTGCTGAACAACTACTGCCTGACCGGCAAGGACGGCAAGCTGGTGGCCGGCGGCAACAACCTGCTCAAGCGCACCATCGTGCGGGGTCCGATGGACCAGGACTGGCAGGTCAAGACCGTCTCGGCCTCGGTCATGGACACCGTCGACATCACCGATCGCCTGACCGTGTTCGCGGGCCTGCGCTACGACAAGTTCGACTTCGACCTGGGCATCCAGAACACCAACACCCTGGTCACGACGCCCTATTCCTATTCCGACCACCTGTGGAACGGTCACCTGGGCGCCACCTTCAAGCTCAATGACGCGGCGATCGTCTACGCCACCTACGCCTCGGCGGCCGACATCAACGGCGGCGAGTCGGACGTCGGCACCAACAGCGGCTACGGCGGCGCCATCATCCTGAACGGCTCGATCGCCGCGGCGAAGCCCGAGCGCTCGGACAGCTATGAGCTCGGCCTGAAGCTGAACCTCCTGCAGGAAAAGCTGCTGGTGACCGCGTCGGCGTTCCGCGTCGACAAGTCCGACGTCATGGAAGGCGAAGGCTATGGAACGGTCGGCACGTTCAACAGCGGCGCCAACCGCGTCGAGGGCCTGGAGTTCGGCGTCACCGGCGCCGTGACCGACAAGCTGACCGTGCAGGTCGGCGCGACGTTCATGGACAGCGAAGTGACCAAGTCGGCCACCGCGACCAACTTCGGCCGCGCGCTCGCCAACTTCGCCAACACCTCGGGCGTCGCGCAGGCCAAATACCAGTTCACCGACAGGTTCTCGCTGGGCGGCGTGGTGAAGTACGAAGGCAAGCGCTACGGCGGCCAGCCCGACACCGCCGCCCCGGTCAACGCGGCCGGCGCCTACAGCCAGGTGACTCCGGCCTACACCGTGGTCGATCTGTTCGGCGCCTACCGCTTCAATCCCAAGCTGGAAGCCCGCGTGAACGTCACCAACGTCGGCGACAAGGACTACTACCTGGCCGTCTATCGCGGCGGGTTCTTCCTCTACCAGGGCGACGCTCGCGCCGTTCGCTTCACCCTGAACTACGACTTCTGATCCCCTTGCCTTCTATGCTCCAGCCTTCAAAAGAGGGGGGCATAGCGGGTAAGGAACGGGGCCGAGCCTTCGGGTTCGGCCCCTTCGTTCGTTTTACGAGGCAGTTCGCATGGCCGTGAGCGGCGCTCTTCCCGCCGACATCTACAGCGCGCGGGACTATGAAGCCCTGGCGCGCGCGGCGTTGGAGCCCTCGGTGTTCGCCCATCTGGCGGGCGGCGGCGGGCGCGATCGCGCCGTGCAGGCCAATCTCGACGCGCTGGACGCCGTCACCATCGTGCCGCGCGTGCTGCGCGACCTGACCGCCGGCTCGACGGCCTGCCGCCTGGCCGGACGCGACTGGGCCCACCCGATCTGGCTGGCGCCGGTGGCCTTCCAGGGCCTGTTCCATCCCGGCGGCGAGCTGGAGACGGCGCGGGCCGCCGACGCGGTCGGGGCGGGCATGGCGCTGTCCACCCTGTCGTCGGTCCCGCTGGAGGACGTGGCGCGGGGCGCGGTCGTCGACCGCTGGTTCCAGCTCTATTTCCAGCCCTCGCGCGAGGTGACCCTGGACCTGGTGCGGCGCGCCGAGGCGGCGGGCTACAAGGCGCTGGTGGTCACGGTCGACGCGGCCGTGA
>NZ_JBFTZS010000091.1:0-12441 GCF_056406675.1 Caulobacter sp. P1_B12_2
CACGCGGACCAGATCGCCGACAGAGCTTCCCGCTCGATCGCCCCCCGCCGCCGCATCGGTCGCTGGCCATGCGCCCTTTCCCCGCGTCGAGGTGAGATCAGGATACGGGCGCCCCGAAAGGGTGAGGGGATTAAAGTTTTAGGGCAGCGATTTCAGATCGCTAGCGCGAAATAGCGTGAGCCCGGGGCCGCGCTCTCACGGAAAGACCTCTCAATCGTCCCGGACCGCAGGGTGAGTGCGTGTCCCCAAAGCCATTCGCGGCGTCGCCAGGCAAACCCAGACTCAGCGGATCTAAGGTGGGGACACGCACTCACACTAAACGCACTGCAAACTGGCCGACGCACTGCCGTGAGTGCATGTCCCCGCCCCCTTCGGAAGATGTGAGCGCTATCAGATCGCCCGATCCTGAAAAACGACGCTTCCACAACCTGGGGTTAGGGAAAAGCGGCGACTGAGATCAGGGTTTTCACCGATCTTCAAAATCAGGAAATGACGGAAATATACCTTCCGCGTCAGGAGTTCCATTATGTCGAGTTCTCAACACATCTCTGATCATCTCAAGGCGGTCCGCAAGATCGCCGTCGAAACCACTCCAGATGATGTCGCCGGAACGGTGACCTTGGCGATTCAGCGGGTGAAGGTGACAATGCAGAACCTGGCTCTGCTGGCCAACAAGACGGCCGATGTCGAGGCGGCCGCACGGGACGTGGACGCTTGCCTCCCCGCATTCGTGGGCGGCGAGTGGTCGGGCATCTTCTTCGGGAACCCGCTGCTGTCGGCCCTGGCCACCTTCGAGGCGGCGCTGGACGCCGCCGGACCCAGCGACGTGGCCAAGCGGATCGGGGCCTGGCCTGTCAGGACCGCGCCGCCCCCGCAGGCGGCGATCGTCCAGATAGCCTCCTAGGCCGCCTCGATGATCGCCAGGAAGTCCGCCGCCTTCAGCGAGGCGCCGCCGACCAGGGCGCCGCCGACCTCGGGCATGGCCAGGATTTCGCCGGCGTTGCTCGGCTTGACCGAGCCGCCATAGAGAATGGGCACGGTCGCGCCGTGCGCGCCGAACCGCTCAACCAGGACCGCGCGCAGGGCCTCGTGGATGTGTTCGATGTCGGCCGTGGTCGGCGTGCGGCCCGTGCCGATGGCCCAGACCGGCTCATAGGCCACCGCGAAGGCCTGCCCCGCCAGCGAAGCGGGCAGCGAACCCCGCGCCATGCCGGTGACCACCGCCTCGGCCTGGCCCGCGTCGCGCTGGACCAGGGTTTCGCCGAAACAGACGATCGGCTCCAGGCCCGCGGCCAGGGCGGCCTCGACCTTGGCCGAGACCAGGGCGTCGCTCTCGCCGTAGGCGGCGCGGCGTTCGGAGTGGCCGAGAATCACCAGCCTGGCGCCGGCGTCGGCCAGCATGGCGGCCGAGATGTCGCCGGTGTGCGGCCCAGACGCGGCCGGGTGGCAGTCCTGGCCGCCGACGATCACCGCCTCGCCGGCCATGGACTCGGCCATGCGGTGCAGCAAGGTGGCCGCCGGGCAGATGGCGACGCGGGCGGCGGGCGGCTTGGCGGCCAGCGCCGCGGCCACCGCGCGGGCCTCGTCGAGCGAGGCTTCCAGGCCGAACATCTTCCAGTTTCCGGCGATCAAAGGCCGAGGCGTGGTCAGCGAAAAGGTCATGGGGCCGGTTTGGGACCCCTGGCGAAGCGGAAGTCAAGACCGCTTACGCCCCTCCGCCGCTTGCCCGGCCCCCCGCGGCTCTACTATACCCGCAACTCGCGTGCGTTCCGTCGCCCGGGCTGTCGCCCTGCGGAGAAACCACGCGATTTTCGAGGAAGGTTTCTCCCAGTCATGCTCGCCGGCTTCCGCTCCTTCGCCAAATCCCCGTTCGCGGTGGTTCTGTTTGGTCTGCTCATCGTCAGCTTCGCGGTGTTCGGCATCAGCGACGTGTTCCGTCATCCCCCCGGCAAGTGGGTGATCGCGGCCGGGTCGCGGAACATGTCGCCGGAGGACTTCAAGGCGCAGTTCGAGAACTACCGTAAGCGCCAGCAGGCCGAAGGCCAGATCATCACGCCGGACGTCGCCGTCCAACAGGGCGTCGATCGCAAGATGCTGACCCAACTGGCCCTGCAGGAATCCCTGGCCGAGCTGGTCCGCAAGATCGGCGTGCGCCCGTCCGACAAGCTGGTGGGCGACACCCTGCGCGAACAACTGGCCGGCCTGCCGCCCGGCCAGCGCCCGTTCGATCCCATCACCGGCAAGTTCGACGCGGTGATGTACCAGCGCCTGCTGGCCCAGAACGAGCTGACCCCGGCCCGCTACGAAGCCTCGCTGCGGGACGACATCGCCCAGACCCATCTGTTCAGCGCCGTCGCCGCCGGCCTCCACGCGCCGCGCATCTATACCGCCATGCAGGCCGCCTACGGCCTGGAAGGCCGCGACCTGGCCGCCTTCGCGATCAATCCCGCGACCGTCGAACGGCCGGGCGCGCCGACCGACGCCCAGCTCCAGACCTTCATGAAGGAGCACGCCGCCCAGCTGACCCGCCCCGAGACGCGGATCCTGTCGGTGGCCCGCTTCAGCGCCAAGGCCCTGGAAGGCTCGGTCACCGTGCCCGAGGCCGACATCGTCAAGACCTACAACTTCCGCAAGGACACGCTGGGCACGGCCGAAACCCGTTCGTTCGTCCAGATCGTCGCCCCCGACGCCAAGGCCGCCGCGGTGATCGCCCAGCGCCTGGCCAAGGGCGACCAGCCGGCCATCGTCGCCAGCGCCTACGGCAAGCAGCCGGTGATGATCGACTCCAAGCCGAAGTCCGCCCTGCCCGACCGCAAGGTGGCCGACGCGGTGTTCACCCTGGCGCCCGGCCAGGTCAGCGCCCCGATCAACGGCGATCTCGGCGTCTCGGTGGTCAAGCTGGTCGCGGTCAATCCGGCCGCCATGCCCAGCCTGGAATCGCAGCGCCCGGCCATCGAGGCCGAGCTGAAGGCCCAGGCCGCCCAGGCCAAGGCCTATGAGCAGACCCAGACCTACCAGGACGCCCACGACGGCGGCGCCAACCTGATCGATGCGGCGACCAAGGCCAACGCCCCGGTGTTCACCACCCAGCCGATCGCCGCCAACGGCGCCGACCAGAACGGCCAGCCGGCCGCCGGCCTCACCCCCGACGCCCTGAAGACCGCCTTCGAACTGCCCTCGGGGGGCGAGAGCGAGCTGATCGAGGTCGGCAAGGGCGAATACTTCGCCGTCCGCGTCGAGAAGGTCATCCCCTCGGCCATGCCGCCGCTGGCCGAGATCCGCGAGCCCCTGGCCCAGCAATGGATGCTCGATCAACTGCTGGTCCGGATGAAGGCCAAGGCCGACGAACTGAGCGCGCGGGTCAAGAAGGGCGAGTCGCTGGAGGCGGTCGCCGCCACGGCCCAGACCAAGGTGCAGCGCGTTCCCAACATCACCCGCCAGAACGCCCGCCAGTTCCAGGCCCTGGGCCGCGACCTGCTGATGGGAACCTTCGGCGCCAAGCCCGGCGCGCCGTTCGTCACCCGCGGCCCGCAGGGCGGCTACCTGGTCGCCGTGGTCGAGAAGGTCCATCCCGGTTCGCCGGAGCAGATGGCTCAGATCACCGAGGCCATGCGTCCGCAAGCCTCGCAGGGCCTGTTCCGCGACGTCGGCCTGTCGGCCCAGGACGCGGCCAAGACCCAGCTGAAGACCAAGGTCAACCTGACCCTGGCCCGTCAGGCCATCGGCGTCGACACCAGCACCCTGCCCGCCGAAGACGGCAAGGCCCCGGCCAAGCCTAAGGCGAAGGCGCAATGAGCCTGGAGCCCGCGCTCGACGCCTTTACCGCCGCCTACGAGTCCGGCCGCCCGCAGGTGGTCTGGACCCGACTGATCGACGATCTGGAGACCCCGGTCTCGGCCTATCTGAAGATCGGTCACGGGCGGCCGTACGCCTTCCTGTTCGAAAGCGTCGAGGGCGGCGCCTGGCGCGGGCGCTATTCGATCGTGGCGATGAAGCCGGACCTCGTCTGGCGCTGTCGCGGCGACCAGGCCGAGATCGCGGAAGGCGACGACATCGCCGCCGGCCGCTTCACGCCCCAGGCGGGCGGCGCGCTGGACAGTCTGCGCGACCTGATCGCCGCCTCGCGGATCGAGATGCCTGCCGGCCTGCCGCCGCCGTCGGCCGGCGTGTTCGGAGCCCTGGGCTACGACATGGTCCGCCTGGCCGAGCGCCTGCCCGACATCAATCCCGACAGCCTGGGCCTTCCGGACGGCATCATGACCCGGCCGTCGATCGTGGCCGTGTTCGACGCCATCGCCCAGGAGATCATCCTGGTCACCACCGCCCGGCCCCAGGCCGGCGTGTCGGCCGCTGACGCCTATGCCGCCGCCCAGGGCCGGATCGAGACGGTGATGGCCGACCTGCGCGGTCCCCTGACCCAGCACGCGCCACGCCAGAGCCACGGCCAGGCCGAGTTCACCACCCCGGTCAGCCGCGAGGACTACGCGGTCGTTGTCGAGAAGGCCAAGGAGTACATCCGGGCCGGCGACATCTTCCAGGTGGTGCCCAGCCACCGCTTCCGCGCGCCCTTCCCGCTGGAGCCGTTCGCCCTCTACCGCTCGCTGCGCCGGACCAACCCGTCGCCGTTCCTGTATTTCCTGGATCTGGACGGCTTCGAGCTGGTCGGCTCGTCGCCTGAGATCCTGGTGCGGCTGCGCGACGGCAAGATCACCATCCGCCCGATCGCCGGCACCCGTCCCCGCGGCGCCACGCCCGAGCAGGACCTGGCGCTGGAGAAGGAGCTGCTGGCCGATCCCAAGGAGCGGTCCGAGCACCTGATGCTGCTGGACCTGGGCCGCAACGACGTCGGCCGCGTGGCCATGCTCAAGCACGCCGGCAGCAACGACCCGGCGACCAAGGGCAAGCACGCCAACGTCCGCGTCACCGATAGCTTCAAGATCGAGCGCTACAGCCACGTGATGCACATCGTCTCCAACGTCGAGGGCGACGCCCCCGACGGCGTGGATCCCGTCGACGTGCTGATGGCCGCCCTGCCCGCCGGCACGCTTTCGGGCGCGCCCAAGGTGCGGGCCATGGAGATCATCGACGAGCTGGAGATCGAGAAGCGCGGCGTCGGCTACGCCGGCGCGGTCGGCTATATCGGCGCCGACGGCTCGGTGGACACCTGCATCGTGTTGCGCACGGCCCTGGTCAAGGACGGCATGATGTACGTCCAGGCCGGCGGCGGCGTCGTGGCCGACAGCGACGCTGACGCCGAGTACGACGAGACCCTGCACAAGTCGCGGGCCCTGAAGCGCGCGGCGGAAGAGGCTTGGCGCTTCGCTTAGAGGGGGACGCTTGGCCTAGCGCGCGTCGATGCTCTCGCCCATGCGGTCGGACGGCAGATGCTGGACGACCGCCGGCGGGGCGATGATCATCACCGCGGCGAAGGTCACCGCGCTGAGCGCCGCGAAGGCGGCGGCGGCCAGGACCGGTCCCATCTTCTGCCGGCGCATGGGCTTGCGCAGCAAGGCCCGGGCATAGGCCAGGGCGGCGGTGTCGAGCGCGGAATCAGCGGGGTTCATGGCGCTCAGCATGCCCGACGCCCACATCGAAGCAATGCGGCGCTTTCGCACTGGGGGCTTCGCTAGAAAATCTCGGCGCGAAAGTTTCAACATTTTGTCGAAACCGCACTAGAAGGCTGAACCTGGAAAGGCGGCGTCATGATCCTGGTCATCGATAACTACGACAGCTTCACCTACAACCTCGTCCACTATCTGAACGAGCTTGGAGCCGAGACGGTCGTGCATCGCAACGACGACCTGTCGGTGCAGGAAGCCCTGGGTCTTCGTCCGCAGGCGGTGCTGCTGTCGCCCGGCCCCAAGGCCCCCGACCAGGCCGGCATCTGCCTGCCGCTGCTGCGCGGCGCGCCCGACGACCTGGCGATCCTGGGCGTCTGCCTGGGCCACCAGGCCATCGGCCAGGCCTATGGCGGCGACGTGATCCGCGCCAAGGAAGTCATGCACGGCAAGACCAGCAAGATCTTCCACAACGACCAGGGCGTCTTCAAAGGCCTGCCCAACCCGTTCATCGCCACCCGCTATCACAGCCTGGCGGTCGACAAGGCCACCCTGCCCGACGACCTGGAGATCACCGCCTGGACCGAGGACGGCGAGATCATGGGCGTGCAGCACAAGACCCGCCCGGTCTACGGCGTGCAGTTCCACCCCGAGTCGATCGCCACCGAAGGCGGCCACCAGCTGCTGGCCAACTTCCTGGACCTGGCCAAGGTTCAGCGCGACGCGGCGATCTGGGTCTAACCGATGTCGGACGCCTTCAAGCCCCTGCTGGCCAAGCTGGCCGACGGCCAGACCCTGGACGAGGACGACGCCGAGATCTTCTTCTCCGCCTGCCTGCGCGGCGAGCCCAGCCCGGCCCAGGTGGCCGCGGCGGTCACCGCCATGCGCCTGCGCGGCGAGACGGTCGGCGAGATCACCGCCTGCGCCCGCGCTATGCGCCGCGCCGCCATCCACCTGGACCATCCCTATGACGTCATCGACGTCTGCGGCACCGGCGGCGACGGCCTGCACACCCTGAACATCTCCACCGCTGTGGGCTTCGTCGCGGCCGGGGGCGGCCTCAAGGTGGCCAAGCACGGCAACCGGGCGATCACCAGCAAGTCGGGCACCGCCGACGTCCTGGCCGCGATGGGGGTCAATATCGACGCCAGCCTGACCCAGCAGCGCCACGCGCTGGACACCGCCGGCATCTGCTTCCTGTTCGCCCAGTCGCACCACGGGGCGATGAAGCACGTCTCGCCGATCCGCCAGCAGCTGGGCTTCCGCACCATCTTCAACCTGCTGGGCCCGCTGACCAATCCGGCCGGCGCCAAGCGCCAGGTGGTGGGCGTCTCGGCCCATCGCTTCGTCGAGCCGGTGGCCAAGGCCCTGGGCGCGCTGGGGGCCGAGCGCRCCTGGTCGGTGCACGGGGCCGGCATGGACGAGCTGACCACCACCGGCGAGACCGAGGTCGCCGAATGGCGCGACGGGTCCCTGCGGCTGTTCACGATCACCCCGGAAGCCGTGGGCCTGCCCCGCGCCGCCCTGGCCGACATCACCGGCGGCGACCCCGCCTACAACGCCGCCGCCCTGACCGCCCTGCTGGACGGGACGAGGAGCGCCTATCGCGACATCGTCATGCTCAACGCCGCCGCCGCCTTCCTGGTGGCCGACAAGGTCGAGACCTTGCGCGAGGGCGTCGAGCTGGCCGGCGCGGTGCTCGACGACGGCCGCGCCAAGACGGCGCTCGCCGGCCTGGTCGCCGCCACCAACAGTGAAACCGTGAACGCATGACCGACATCCTCGCCAAGATCGCCGCCTACAAGCGCGAGGACGTGGCGGATCGTAAGCGTCGGCGCTCGTTCGCCCAGGTCGACAACGCCGCCAAGGCCGCCAACGGCCCGCGCGGCTTCAAGGCCGCGCTGGAGGCCGACCACGCGCCCGGCAAGCTGGCCCTGATCGCCGAGATCAAGAAGGCCTCGCCGTCCAAGGGGCTGATCCSCGCCGATTTCGACCCGCCGGCTCTGGCTCGCAACTACGCGGCCGGTGGCGCGAGCTGCCTGTCGGTGCTGACCGACGGCCCCAGCTTCCAGGGCGCCGACGGCTATCTGATCGACGCCCGCGCGGCGGTCGCCCTGCCCTGCATCCGCAAGGACTTCCTGGTCGACCCCTGGCAGGTGGCCGAAAGCCGCGCCCTGGGCGCCGACGCCATCCTGGTGATCCTGGCGATGATCGACGACGCCCTGGCCGCCGACCTGATGAGCGAAGCCGCGCGCCTGGGCATGGACGCCCTGGTCGAGGTGCATGACGAGGCCGAGATGGACCGCGCCGGCCAGCTGGGCTCGACCCTGGTCGGCATCAATAACCGCGACCTCAAGAGCTTCGTGGTCGACCTGGCCGTCACCGAGCGCCTGGCCGCCCAGGCGCCCAAGGACGCCCTGCTGGTCACCGAAAGCGGCCTGTTCGTCGCCGCCGACGCGGTGCGAATGGAGGCGGCCGGCGCCAAGGCCATGCTGGTCGGTGAAAGCCTGATGCGCCAAGCGGATGTGACCGCCGCGACGCGGGCGCTGCTGGGCTAGGCTCTTACGGCTCGCGAAGGCGCGCCGACCCATGTTGCCTCGCCGCGAGGGCCATGACACGGTCGGCCCCGGACGCACGCCGGGAAGGGCGACCTTGATCGACGCAAACACGAACCGTGCGCTGTTGTCGCGAGCCCTGGCCCGCGTGGCGCAGCAGGACGCCGACGCCCTGCGTTACGTCTATCGCCACACCTCGGCGAAACTGTTTGGCGTCTGCCTCCGTATCTTGCACGACAGGCAGGAGGCCGAGGACGTGTTGCAGGACGTCTATCTGACGGTTTGGCGTAAGGCGGGGGGCTTCGATCCGGAGCGCGCCAGCCCGATCACCTGGCTGGCCGTCCTGACGCGCAACCGCGCCATCGACCGCCTGCGGGCGCGCGGCGACCGGGTCGTCGCCGACGTCGCGGAAGCCGAGGCCCTGGCCGATCCGGCCCCGCTGGCCTCCACCGTGGTCGAGACCGATGAGGACCATGCGCGGCTGGCCGAGTGCCTGGATCAGCTGGATCCACGCCACGCCGGGGCCGTGCGCACCGCCTTTTTCGAAGGCGTGACGTACGAAGCGCTGAGCCAGAGGCTGGCCATGCCGCTGGGCACCCTGAAAAGCTGGATCCGGCGCAGCCTGATCAGCCTGCGTGGCTGTCTCGAAACATGACCGACGCCCCGACCACCGGCCCCACGGGCGAAGATGACGACCGCGTCCTGGCCGGAGAATATGTGCTGGGCGTGCTCGATGCGGACCAACGCGCCGTCGTGGGCCGGCGGATCGCCGACGAGGCCGTCTTCGCCCAGGCCGTGGACTGGTGGGAGCAACGCCTGACGCCCCTGGTCGGCGAGGTGGCGGCCGTCGAGCCCAGCGCGGGGCTGTGGCCCCGGATCTCGAACCTGATCGCCCCGCCGAGCCAAGGGGTCTGGCGCGATGTGCGGGTATGGCGCGGAATCAGCGCCGGCGCCCTGGCCCTGGCCGCCGCCTGCCTTGTGGTGGTGGCGCTGCCGAACCGCGCCCCGCCGCCGGTCGCTGTCGCCCCGCCGCCCGTCGCCGTCGCGCCGGCTCCGAACCAGGTGGCGGTGATCGCCGATCCGGCCACGCGCGAGGCGCGGCTGGTGGCCACCCTCGACCCGGACCACGGTCAGCTGGTTCTGACCCCCGTGGCCCTGACCCTGCCGGAGGGCCGCGATCCCGAGCTGTGGATCATTCCCGAGGGCGGCAAGCCGATCTCGCTGGGCGTGATCGCTGCCTCGGTCCCGACCCGGATGGCCGCGCCCGCGGGCCTCAAGGCCGACGGCGTCTTCACCGCCACCCTTGCGGTCACCGACGAGCCGCCCGGCGGCTCTCCAACCGGCGCGCCCACGGGCTCCATCCGCGCCGCCGGGCAATTCATCCGCACCTAAAGGGTTCTCGGCGACATGCGGTCGCATCCGCCCATGGGCCCTTCCCGTACCTGCTTGCGACCGAGCGATCGGCCCAATCAGACAGGATGGAAGCCCATGAAGAAATCAGTTCTCGCCGCCGTGATCGTGGCCGCGCTCGGCGTCTCGGCCGTGGCCCCCACGGCCTTCGCCGAAGCCACCAAGACGGTCGGCGGGGCGGCGATGTATCCGTCCAAGACCATCGTCGCCAACGCGATGAACTCCAAGGACCACACCACCCTGGTGGCCGCGGTCAAGGCCGCCGGCCTGGTCGACACCCTGTCGGGCCCGGGTCCCTTCACGGTGTTCGCCCCCACCAACGCGGCGTTCGCCAAGCTGCCGGCCGGAACGGTCGACACCCTGGTCAAGCCGGAGAACAAGGCGGCCCTGACCAAGATCCTGACCTACCACGTGGTCGCGGGCCGGATGACCGCCGCCGACCTGAAGGCCAACGCCATGGCGCATGGCGGCAAGGCGATGCTCAAGACCGTCCAGGGCGAGACCCTGACCGTCAGCAAGGCCGGCATGGGCTGGAAGGTCACCGACGCCAAGGGCGGCTCGGCGATGATCACCATCGCCGACGTCATGCAGTCCAACGGCGTGATCCACGTCGTCGACACCGTGCTGATGCCCTAGGCCGGCGGGAGGGCGAAGGCTCGCGTCTTCGCCCGCCGCGACCCGACGAGAAAATCGTCGAACGTCTCGCATCCGTCGGCGCGGCGGTCCCGTAGCTGCTCTCGATCGGCGAGGAGGGACAAGTCTCATGGCGCGGATGCTCGCGGCGACGTTGCTGGCCAGCAGCCTGTTGGCGGCCGCCTTCAGCGGCGCCGCCCACCACCCGGCGGGAGATCGGGCAGCCCCCCATGCGGAAGGCGCGCCGCATCGCCCGGCGCCGGAAGACTCGTAGCGTTCCCCTCACCGCCAGCCATCGGTTCCGACGTTTGGCCTCGGCTGTTCGTCGTCCGCCGCGCGCCCGTCGCCCCGTCCCCCCAAACGGCGGGCCGCCGGGGCCCTCTCCGCCAGCGTACCGGGCGGAGAGGGCCTTGCCGTTGAACGCGGCGTGGAGCGCCGCCTACCATACGAACGGGATCAGCGCCGCCTTGCGTTTGCGATACGCGGCGTGCTCGTCGCCGAACTGGCGGGTCAGGGCCGCGTCCTCCACGCGGATCCGCTGACCGAACGCCAACAGGCCAAACGCCGCCAGGACCAGGGCCGAAAGCCAGCTGCACAGGCCCAGCCCCACCCCGATCAACGTCAGCAGGCTGCCCAGATAGGCCGGATTGCGCACGATCCGATACGGCCCCGAGGTGATCATCCTGTGGCCCTCCTGCAGGTGCACCGTGCGACGGAAGAAGGCCCCCAGGGTCAGGATCGCCCACAGGCGCAGGGTCAGGCCTGTCCAGATCAAGACCAGGGCCGCCAGCCGCGTCTCGGCCCGCCAGGCGTCCAGCAGGGCGAAGGCCGTGGCGGGGTTGTAGGCGACGAAGAAGGCCGCGAAGATTCCGGCGGCGATGATCGCCACCAGGATCCGCAGGCTGCCCCGGTCGGCGTCCTGGCCGCTCGCGCCGCGCCGGTCGCGCAGCCAGACCCAGACCTCGAACACCGCGAAGGCGGCGTAGCTGAACCAGAAGGCGCGCGGCCATCCCGCGTTCAACAGCCAGATCTGTCCCATGCCCGCCCCCGCAAGGCCTCATGGCCCACGGGCAGTACAGCCAGTCCGGGATGCGCGGTCAATCGCCCCTGATTCCCGCGGCGCCGCCCGGAATCCGAGACCCGGCTCGGCCGAGCGTCGTCCGAGGCCTGTATTTCCTGGAGAATTAGCCCGTCCGGCCGGCGAACACCGTTAACTTGACATCAACGAAGAACACCTAGAGAACATCTGCAGAGGTTTGCGGTTTGTTCCGCGACGACTGGCGAGGCCGGACATGCTTACGCGCAAGCAGCACGAGCTGCTGATGTTCATCCATGAACGGATCAAGGAGACCGGTGTCTCCCCCTCCTTCGACGAGATGAAGGAGGCGCTGGACCTGGCGTCCAAGTCGGGCATCCACCGGCTGATCACGGCCCTGGAGGAACGCGGCTTCATCCGTCGCCTGGCCCACCGGGCCCGGGCGCTGGAGGTGGTCAAGCTGCCGCAGCAGGCCACGACCGCCTCCCCGCCCAAGGGGCGCGGAACGTTCAAGCCGCAAGTGTTCGAAGGCGGCGGCCAGCCGCCGTCGACGTCCCRGCCCCAGATGGCCGCCGACAACACCCGCGACCTGCCGATCCTCGGCCGCATCGCCGCCGGCACGCCGATCGACGCCATCCAGCACGAACGCGAGCGCCTGCCGGTGCCCGAGACCATGCTGGGCGCCGGCGAGCACTATGTGCTGGAGGTGCAGGGCGACTCGATGATCGAGGCCGGCATCCTCGACGGCGACTACGTGATCATCAAGAAGGGCGACACCGCCAACAGCGGCGAGATCGTCGTGGCCCTGGTCGGCGAGGAAGCCACCCTCAAGCGCCTGCGCAAGAAGGGCGGCTCGATCGCCCTGGAAGCCGCCAACCCCAAGTACGAGACCCGCATCTTCGGTCCCGACCAGGTCGAGGTGCAGGGCAAGCTGGTGGGCTTGATCCGGCGTTACCACTAGATTTTTGATCCGCTCATCCCGGCGAACGCCGGGACCCAGATCATAAGGCGCTGAGTCTGATTGGACGGACCCAGCGCCTTTCTGTTTCAGCTCTACCCGTCCCAGCCTCGTATCCGCCGACTACGTCGCCATCCCCGCCGGCCGGTTCTCCACATACTGCGGCACGTTCAGCGGCGGCAGCCACGGCTCGCGGCGCTTGACCCAGACCTCGTACTGCGGCGTGAACTGGCCCACCTCGTCCAGGCCGCCCAGGTGGATCTCGATCTCCCCGTCGCCCTCCCCCTCCGC
>NZ_JBFTZS010000092.1:0-12414 GCF_056406675.1 Caulobacter sp. P1_B12_2
GCAGGGAAAGGGCGCATGGCCAGCGACCGATGCGGCGGCGGGGGGCGATCGAGCGGAGAGCGCTCATCGACGTCGGGCTCGCGTGCGTAGGAGTTGGACGACCTCGTGGTTCTTGGCCTTGCCGGGCTTGGAAGACAGAAACGGTAGGACGACGAGGGTCGGTGAGAGCAACAGGCCTGCGGGGGATACGCAGGCGGTCCGGGGATCCCGATGCTGCGGGACCCGTCCGTCGGAGGCGCTTCTGGTAAGGCGTTAAGAGCGCCACCCGCYRGARGGCTCCTGGAAAACGAGCGCGCGGAGCGTCTGGCTTCGTCGAAACGGTATTTATCAAAGAACTCCGGACGGTGTCCGGCGCTCCGCGACCCTTTCCATTCCCTCAGCGGCCAGCCGCGTGAGAGCGASAGATCGTGCCGGTGAACACWTGCCCCACCTGGCGGCAGCGCCGCCTGTCASCGGCGAGGGGGCGGAGGCGCTCACCCCCGCTGGAACAGCACTGTCGGCGCGTCGCGATAGGTCGTCCGCGTCACCTCCACGAAACCCATCTTCGCGGCCAGTTTCAGCGACGTGGCGTTGTCGGGATCGATGATGCAGACCACCGGCGTCTCGCCCCACTGGTCGCGCGCCCAGGCCAAGGCCCCGACGATCGCCTCGCTGGCGAAGCCCTGGCCGTGGGCCCAGCCGGCCAGGGCCCAGCCCATCTCCGGGATCCCGTCGATCGAGGGCTCTATGCCCCGGTGGAAATCGGCGAAGCCGATCTCGCCGACATAGCGGCCCGTCGCGGTCTCGCGCGCCGCCCAGTAGCCGTAGCCGAGCACCTCCCACAGCCCGCGGGCGCGCAGCAGGCGCTGCCAGCTTTCCTCGGGCGTCGAGGTGCGGCCGCCGATGTGGCGGGTGACCAGCGGGTCGCTCCACATCGCGGCGCTGTCCTCGAAATCGGACGCCTGGGGCGGGCTCAAGGTCAGGCGGGCGGTGGCCAAGGTCGGCGGGGTCTTGGTCGGCGGGGTCGGGGGCGGAATCATCGAGGTCCTGTTCCGGTCTGCGCGGCCAGCCTATACGGGCTCGGCCAGACGCCAACCGCCGGAATGCCCATGACCGCGCCGCAAGACGCCATCGCCGCCCGCCGCAAGCTGACCAACAAGCTGATCGCCGGCAAGGACGCCCGTCGCCTGGCTCCGTTCTTCGCGCCGGACATCAAGGTGATCGTCGGCGACGGCTCGCTGATCCTCGGCGCGCGCGACGTGCTGGAGGCCTTCGCCGGCCAGTTCGCCGACCCCGCTTTCGTCGCCTATGTCCGCACGGCCGAGCGCATCGACCTGGACGCCGCCGGGGATCGGGCCGCCGAGCACGGGACCTGGGTGGGCACGGTGCGGGGCGTGGCCGACACCCGCGGGACCTATCTGGCCACCTGGCGCAAGGTCACCGGCCAGTGGGTGATCGAGAACGAGCTGTTCGTGACGTTGAGCTAGGGATCGGGAGCTAGTGATCGGGAGCTAGGCGGCTGGTCGCACGAAACGTGCCCTCCGTCGCAAGATGACGGGGAATTAATACCGGCGCCGTTGCCGCGCGGGGCAAGGGCCTCTACGCCTTTGCGTCAAACACTTCGAGGGAAGGGGACCCCACCTTGCAAAACCGCCGTCAGATGCTGCTGTCCACCGTCGCCGTCGGCCTGGCCGCCGCGACCCCGGGCCTGGCCCTCGCTCAAGCCGCCGCGACGTCGGGCCAGAGCGCCAAGCTCAACGCCCTGTTCGACGCGATCATGGCCAAGCAGCTGCGCCAGTCGCCGGAGACGGCGACCAGCCTGGGCCTGGACGTGGGCGAGCTGGCCTGGACCAAGGCCCAGCTGGCCGACCGCTCGTTCGCCGCCATCGACGCGGGGATCGCCCAGACCAAGCAGCAACTGGCCGACCTGCGCGCCATCGACCGCAAGGCCCTGACCGGCATGGACGTCGTGAACTACGACACCGTCGAGTTCACCCTGGCGGTGCAGGACGAGGGCAACTCCAAGTTCACGTACGCCGGCGGTGGTTCGGGCGCGCCCTACGTGCTCAGCCAGCTGACCGGCGCGTACCAGTCGTATCCGGACTTCCTCGACACCCAGCACGCGATCGAGATCAAGGCAGACGCCGACGCCTATCTGTCGCGGATGGAGGCCTTCGCCCGGCTGATGGACCAGGAGTCGGCGATCGCCAAGCGCGACTACGCCGACGGCGTGATCCCGCCGGACTTCATCATCGACAAGGCCCTGGTGCAGATGAAGGCCTTCGCCGACACGCCCACCGCCGAGGCGCCGCTGGTGCTGTCGGTGGCCCGCCGGACCAAGGAAAAGAACATCCCGGGCGACTGGGCCGCCGAGGCCAGCAAGGTCTACGAGACCTCGGTGCTGCCCGCCCTGAAGCGCCAGATCGCCCTGCTGGAGAGCGTGCGCCCGAAGGCCGTGCACGACGCCGGCGTCTGGCGCCTGAAGGACGGCGGCGACTATTACGCCGTGTCGCTGAAGAACTACACGACCTCGACCCTGACCCCCGACGAGATCCATCAACTGGGCCTGGACCTGGTGAAGTCGATCTCGACCGAGATCGGCAAGATCTTCGACAAGCAGGGCCTCACCAAGGGCACGCCCGGCGAGCGGATGCGCGCCCTGGCGACCGATCCCAAGCAGGTCTACGACAACACCGACGCGGCCAAGGAACAGCTGATCGCCGACCTGAACGCCAAGGCCAAGTGGATCGACAAGCAGCTGCCGGCCTATTTCGGCCAGCTGCCCAAGGCGCCGCTKGAGATCCGCCGCGTGCCCAAGGCCATCGAGGCCGGCGCGCCGGGCGGCTACTACAATTCGCCCTCGCTCGACGGCAAACGGCCGGGGATCTACTGGATCAACCTGCGCAACACCGCCGAGCAGCCGCGCTTCACCCTCACCACCCTGACGGTGCACGAGGGCGTGCCGGGCCACCACCTGCAGCTGTCGATCTCCAACGAGGCCCAGGGCCTGCCGCTGCTGCGCAAGACCATCGGCAATTCGGGCTACACCGAGGGCTGGGCGCTGTACTCCGAGCAACTGGCCGTCGAGATGGGCATCTACAAGGACGACCCGTTCGGCCATATCGGCATGCTGCACGACGCCCTGTTCCGCGCCGTCCGCCTCGTGGTCGACAGCGGCATGCACTACAAGAAATGGAGCCGCGAGCAGGCCGTGAAGTACATGGCCGAGGCGATGGGCGACGAGGAGAGCGGCACGATCACCGAGATCGAACGTTACGTCGTCTGGCCGGGCCAGGCCTGCAGCTACATGGTCGGCAAGATCACCTGGCTGCGGGCTCGCGAGCGGGCCAAGAAGGCGCTGGGCAAGAGCTTCGACATCCGCAAGTTCCACGACGCCGGCCTGCAGGCGGGCATGACCCCGCTGACCGTGCTGGACAAGGTGGTCGACAACTACATCGCCGCGACCAAGGCGGGAAAATAGGTTTGAGTTTCTTCCCTCCCCACAAGGGGGAGGGAAGGGCTCTGTTCTACCCCCAGCCCTCCGACACCCCCGCCCGGCGCGCCGCCGGGGCCACCGAGGCGATCTTCAGCGCCGGCTGCGGCTGGTCTGCCGGCTTGCCGAACAGCCAGCCTTGGGCGAAGTCGACGCCGGCCTTGCGGACCACGTCCTCGACCTCGGCGGTCTCGACCATCTCGGCGACGGTGCGGATCTTCAGGTCGCGGCACAGCTCGACCAGCCGGCGCACCATGGCCCCGTCGCGGCCGTTGCCGGCCAGCTCGCGGACGTAGCGGCCGTCGATCTTGACGATGTCCAGGTTCAGTTCCTGCAGGTAGGCGAACGACGCGGCGCCGGCCCCGAAGTCGTCCAGGCAGACCAGCGAGCCCAGGGCGCGCAGGGCCTGGATGTGCTGGTTGGCGCGCGGCAGGTCGTCGATGGCGCTGGTCTCGGTGATCTCGAAGATCAGCCGCTTCTTGGCGACGTCGGTCTTGGCCAGCAGGCGGTCAATATGGTCGACGAAGCCCTCGTTGACGATGGTGCGGCCCGAGACATTGACCGCCAGCTTCATCGCGCCGGTCCGGTCGGCGGCCAGCCGTTTGACCGCCATCTCGGCGATGGCGTGGTCCAGCTCCTCGATCAGGTCGAATTCCTCGGCCATGCGGATCAGCTGGAACGGGCTGCCGCCGTCCTCGAACCGCACCAGGGCCTCGTGGTGATGGGCCAGACCGGTCTTCAGATCGACGACCGGCTGATAGACCAGGGTGAAGCGCCGCTGGCTGACCGCCACCCCCAGGGCGCCGGCTCGCGACAGGGTGCGCTTGACCGATCGGTTCATCGCCTCGGACAGGCTGTGGGGCGGGGTGTCCTTCAGGCCTTCGCGCAGGAAGTCGTCGAGAGCGTAGCGCAGGGCCTTCAGGCCGCGCGCCGGGGCGACGCCGCCGTCGATCGGCACGACGTGAGCGCTGGCCTGGACGGCGGTCCCGAGGGTCAGGCGCTGGGCCATGTCGTCGGTGTGGTCGGCCTTGGCGCGGACCAGGGCGAAGCGATCGGGCGACAGGCGGGTTGCCATGCCGCCGGCGTGGGACTCGGCCCGCACGGCGCCGGCCAGCTTGAGGTCCAGGGCGCGGGCCTCGGGCTTGGACAGTTGTTGGCGCACGGAATCCAGGCCCAGGAAGTCGATCATGGCCAGCTCCAGCTCCAGGCCGGTGACGCGCGCCGCTTCGAACAGGCCGCGGGCGATGTCCTCGAAGCTTTCGCGGCTGCGCAGGCCTTCGGCGTTGACTTGTCCGAACGGGGCGGGGGCCGGCGTGACGGAGACCGAGATCCGGCCGCCGTTGTCGGGCAGGGCGCGCATCGTCAGGTTCACATGACGCGGCGGTTCGCCGGCCATGCGCACGGTGATCGGGCCGTGCCTCAGGCCGTCTTCCGTCACGCTGGTCGCGGCGTCGATCAGGGGTCGGTCGGCGACCGTGAACAGGTCGCGCCAGGCGCGGCCCATCAGGGTCCGCTCGTCCTGACCCATGATCCGCTGGGCCGCGCCGAGCGCCAGGGTCACCCGGCCGTTCTCGACTTCCAGAAGCAGGTCGGCGCTGGCGAAGGCCAGGCCCAGAAGGCGGCGTGGATCGATCGACAAGACTTCAGGTCCCCCGGGAGGGGGCAGGATGGCCGGGCGTCGTTAAGGGCGGGTTTCGGTGAAGCGCTTGGCGTCGCTTCCAGCCAGGGAAAAATGTCGCACCGATCGATGCGACCGCTTCTGGCGCATGCTCTCTCTAGAGTAAGAACATGTTGCGAACATAGAACAAAACATGTACGCATTAATCATTCCACAGGCGGGTGGGCGCGGCGGTCGCGAACCTCCGATCCGACTGTTGGAATCATGGAATAAGGGCGGACCTCTCCAATGAGCAATCAGGCGGCTTTGAAACTCGTGGGCAAAGAAGACGGCGACAAGCAACGGGCTCTGGAAGCCGCGCTGGCCCAGATCGACCGGGCGTTCGGCAAGGGCTCGGTGATGAAGCTGGGCGACAAGGGCAAGGTCGAGATCGAGTCGGTCTCCACCGGTTCTCTGGGCCTGGACATCGCGCTCGGCATCGGCGGCCTGCCCAAGGGGCGGGTGATCGAGATCTACGGTCCGGAAAGCTCGGGCAAGACGACGCTCGCCCTGCACGTGGTGGCCGAGGTTCAGAAAGCCGGCGGCACCGCCGCCTTCGTCGACGCCGAGCACGCCCTGGATCCGGGCTACGCCTTCAAGTTGGGCGTCAATCTGGACAATCTGCTGGTCTCGCAGCCCGACAACGGCGAACAGGCCCTGGAGATCACCGACACCCTGGTGCGTTCGGGCGCCGTCGATGTCGTGGTCATCGACTCGGTCGCGGCCCTGACCCCCAAGGCTGAAATCGAAGGCGAGATGGGCGACAGCCTGCCCGGCCTGCAAGCCCGCCTGATGAGCCAGGCCCTGCGCAAGCTGACGGGTTCGATCAACAAGACCAACACCATCGTCATCTTCATCAACCAGATCCGTCACAAGATCGGGGTGATGTACGGCAGCCCGGAAACCACCACCGGCGGCAACGCCCTGAAGTTCTACGCCTCGGTCCGCCTCGACATCCGCCGCACCGGTTCGATCAAGAACCGTGACGAGATCGTCGGCAACAACGTCCGGGTCAAGGTGGTCAAGAACAAGGTGGCGCCGCCGTTCCGCGAGGTCGAGTTCGACATCATGTACGGTGAGGGCATCTCCAAGCTGGGCGAGATCATTGACCTGGGCGTCAAGGCCGGGGTGATCGACAAGGCCGGCTCATGGTTCTCCTACAACAGCCAGCGCATCGGCCAGGGCCGCGACAACGTCCGCGAGTTCCTCAAGGCCAACAAGGATCTGGCCGCCGAGATCGAGATCGCCGTGCGCAACTCTTCCCGGAAGATCGAGGAAGAACTGCTGGTCGGCGGTCCCGAGGACGACGGCGAAGAATAGGACTTCCCCGGTCCGGGCGTTCCTCGCGAGCGACCGGGCCGGCTGAAGGTTTCGCGGCCTCCGCTTCCTTGGTGAGCGACCCCGCCTTTATAGCCGCCGTGGAATACCGCCCGGCAGGCCGCGATCCCCGGACGCCTGGACCCCATGCCAGGCGTCCGATTTCGTTTAAAGCTCCGCCCCCATGGGGGACAGACCGCGAAGCGGTCAGGTGGGGGGAAGTCGGTGAGCCGCCGCGGTCGGCGCCTGCAAGATCATCCTCCTACGGGGACGATCACCGGGGCAGGGGCGTCGACTCCTCGGCAGCTATGCGGGCGCCTTCCCGGGGGAGGATTTCCACTCCGCTTGAAACCGCGCTATGCAGCGCCGACTTCCGGTTAGACCGGACTCAGTACGCAAACACCCGAGACGCCGATGCCCAGCCTCAACGAAATCCGCAGCACCTTCCTGAACTATTTCGGCGCGGCCGATCACGCCATCGTCCCCTCGGCGCCGCTGGTGCCGCAGAACGATCCGACGCTGCTGTTCGTCAACGCGGGCATGGTGCCGTTCAAGAACGCGTTCACGGGCGCCGAGACCCCGCCGCATCCGCGCGCGACCTCGTCGCAGAAGTGCGTCCGGGCCGGCGGCAAGCATAACGACCTCGACAACGTCGGCTACACCGCCCGCCACCACACCTTCTTCGAGATGCTGGGCAACTTCTCGTTCGGCGACTACTTCAAGGAACAGGCGATCACCCACGCCTGGACCCTGCTGACCCGCGACTTCGCCCTACCCAAGGACAAGCTGCTGGTCACCGTCTACCACACCGACACCGAGGCGGCCGACCTGTGGAAGAAGATCGCCGGCCTGACCGACGACCGCATCATCCGCATCGCCACCAACGACAATTTCTGGTCGATGGGCGACACCGGGCCCTGCGGCCCGTGCTCGGAGATCTTCTTCGACCATGGCGACCACATCCCCGGCGGCCCTCCGGGCAGCCCCGATGAGGACGGCGACCGGTTCATCGAGATCTGGAATCTGGTCTTCATGCAGTTCGAGCAGATGGCCGGCGGCGAGCGCGTCTCGCTGCCCAAGCCCTCGATCGACACCGGCATGGGCCTGGAGCGCGTCGCCGCCGTCCTGCAGGGCGTGCACGACAACTACGACATCGACCTGTTCAAGGCCCTGATCGCCGCCAGCGTCGATCTGACCGGCGTCAAGGCCGAGGGCGCCCAGGCGCCGTCGCACCGGGTGATCGCCGACCACCTGCGCTCGTCCTCGTTCCTGCTGGCCGACGGCGTCACGCCCTCGAACGAAGGCCGCGGCTACGTGCTGCGCCGGATCATGCGTCGCGCCATGCGCCACGCCTATCTGCTGGGCGCGCAAGAGCCCCTGATGCACCGCCTGGCCCCCACCCTGGTGGCCGAGATGGGCCAGGCCTATCCCGAGCTGCGCCGCGCCGAGGCCTCGATCGTCGAGACCCTGCGCCAGGAGGAAGAGCGCTTCCGCGTCACCCTGGGCCGGGGCATGGGGCTTCTTGACGAAGCTACCGCCGGGCTCGACAGCGGCGGCGTGTTGGACGGCGAGACCGCCTTCAAGCTCTATGACACCTATGGCTTCCCGCTGGACCTGACCCAGGACGCCGTGCGCGCCAAGGGCATCAAGGTCGACACCGACGGCTTCGACGTGGCCATGGACCGCCAGCGCACCATGGCCCGCGCCAACTGGGCCGGTTCGGGCCAGACCGGCGCCGCCGCCGCCTGGTTCCCGATCCGCGAGGCGAACGGCCCGACCAACTTCGTCGGCTATGAGAACACCGAAACCACCGGCGTGGTGAAGGCCATCATGTTGGACGGCGCCCAGGTCGATGCGGCCCAGGCCGGCGCCAGCGTCGACGTCCTGCTGGACCGCACCAGCTTCTACGCCGAGAGCGGCGGCCAGGCCGGCGACACCGGCGTGATCGAGGCCGGCGGCGTCGAGAGCCGCGTGACCGACACTCAGAAACAGGCCGGCGACCTCTATGTGCACCGCGTCGAGCTGGCCGGCCCGCTGAAGGTCGGCGACCAGGTCGTGGCTTCGGTCGACGCCGACAAGCGCACCACCACCCGCGCCAACCACTCGGCCGCCCACCTGGTGCACGCCGCCCTGCACCACGTGCTGGGCCCGCATGTCGCCCAGAAGGGCCAGATGGTCGACGGCGACCGCATGCGCTTCGACTTCAGCCACGGCGGCCCGCTGACCGCCGACGAGATCGAGCGCATCGAGGCCGAGGTCAATGCCGTGATCCGCCAGAACGTCCCGGCCGAGACCAAGGAAATGGCCCCGCAGGAGGCCATCGAAGCCGGCGCGGTGGCGCTGTTCGGCGAAAAGTACGGCGACAGCGTCCGGGTGCTGACCCTGGGCAACTCGCTGACCGAGGCCGGCAAGTTCTATTCGGTCGAGCTGTGCGGCGGCACCCACGTGGCCCGCACCGGCGACATCGCCCTTTTCAAGATCGTCTCCGAGCAAGGCGTGGCCGCCGGCGTGCGCCGCATCGAGGCCCTGACCGGCGAGGCGGCCCGCCGCTTCCTGCTGGACCAGGCCGGTGTCGCCAAGGCCCTGGCCGACCAGTTCAAGACCCCGGTCGCCGAGGTTCTGGCCCGCGTCGACGCCCTGGTCGCCGAGCGCAAGGCCCTGGAAAAGCAGCTGGCCGAGGCCAAGAAGCAGCTAGCCCTGGGCGGCGGCTCGGGCGGCGGCGCGGCTGGTCCTGAGGATGTCGCGGGCACGGCCCTGATCGCCCGCGTCCTGGACGGCGTCGGCGGCAAGGAGCTGCGCGGCGTGGCCGAGGAGTTCAAGAAACAGCTGGCCAACGGCGGCGTCGTCGCCCTGGTCGGGACCAGCGACGGCAAGGCCGCCGTCACCGTGGCCGTGACCGCCGATCTGGTCGGCAAGTTCAGCGCCGCCGACCTGGCCAAGGCCGCGGTTCTGGCGATGGGCGGCCAGGGCGCCGGCGGCAAGGCCGACTTCGCCCAGGGCGGCGCCCCGGATGGCGCCAAGGCCCAGGAAGGCCTGGACGCCATCAAGGCCGCTCTGGCGGGCTGATCGAGCCGCGACCCTCTTTCCGGACGGTTCGGTAAGTCCCCGAACCGTCCTTTTCATTCCGTATCGACTGTCCCAACGTCGGCGCCGATCCGGGCATGGCGATCGTCGGGAAAGGGTGGGAAGCAGATATCGGTAACCTAGTGCGCGTCAGACAGGCGTGCCTAGCCAATGCGCCTCCACCCGCGCCAGGTTGGTTGCCTGGAACGGCTCATCAGCAATCCAGGCCACAACGCCGTCTGGCCTGATCAGCACCGCCGCGAGGCCCAGGCGATCCTTCGCGTCGATGGGAATGTAGTTCATCCGATCTTTCCAACGGGCGCTGGCGGACTGAAGCGGCGCCACGCCATCGAAATCGAGAAGCACCCACTTACCCGCCCTGAGGCGCTCTCCGAGCGTCGTCCCGTCGGCGAGTTCGAAATTGGGCGCGCTCATTCCGACAAGCGGTTGGGTCGAACCGAGATCGTACCGCATCGCCACGCCCCAAAGGCGCTCGGCGAAGTAGGTCGCGCCGTCAGAGGTCTCGATGAGGTTGCGCATCACGGCCCCGAGCGCGCGGGAGCTCGGGCTTGGCCGCAGCAATGCGGTTTGAGCGCGGGACCAGTCCAGCACCCGAGCGCCCTGCGGATGACGTTCTTCAAAATAGGTGTCGAGCAGGCCGTCCGGCGCCGAACCCTTGGCGGTGGCGGCAAGCTTCCAGCCCAAGTTCATCGCGTCACCGAGTCCCAGGTTCAGTCCCTGGCCTCCCAACGGCGCGTGGATGTGGGCGGCGTCTCCAGCCAGGAGCACACGTCCCAACCGATACGTGGTCGCCTGATAGGCGCGGTCGGTCCAGGTGGTGGCGATATGCAGCGCGTTCAGCGTGACCTCGGAACCGGAGATGCGCCGGAGAACGGCCTGCACGTGGTCGAGCGTCAGCGGCGTGGATCTGTGCGCGGCGCCGCCGTCGAACTCGACCATCGCGATCACGCCGGGTTGCGACTGAAAATACATGCCCGTCGGCGTATAGGTGCGGCCCAAGGCCAGCGCGACGGGATCGGCGAGATCGACCTGCACCGAGTAGCCGGTGAATTCGGCGTCCGTGCCAACGAAGTCGAAACCGCAACGCTTGCGCACCAGGCTGCGGCCGCCGTCGCAGCCGACAAGCCAGCGGCCCTGGAAACGTTCCCCGCCGGCCTGGACCTCCACCGCGTCAGCCCCCTCGACGACGTCTCCAACCGCGCAGCCGCGCCTGATCTCCACGCCTAGCGCGGTGGCCCGCTCGGCCAGAGCCGTTTCCAGTCTATCCATCGTCGTGGGCATGGTGACGGCGGCCGGGGTCTGAAGACGGGGCGCGAAGCGCGAGCTGTCGATCTTGTCTGGCGGCAGGGGAATGCCTGCGAAATGGCCGCCCGGACGTCGGTTCGGCGTCGTCGACTCTGGCGGAGGCAGGGCGACAGCATCGAGCAACCCCCTGCGATGAAGCGCGTCGGTGGACGGCGCTGACAAGCCACGCAGTCCAAATGGCGGTCCTTTCAGAGGCGTGGTCGGGTGTGCGCCGGCTTCGAGCACCAGAACCGATAGTCCCGCCAATCGCACTTCACAGGCCAGGAACAAGCCGACGGGACCCGCGCCCGCGATGACAACATCGTACGTCATGGAAAAACAGCCTCGCGCTCGGCGATCAGATCGCCGCTTTGAACATCAATGTGTTCAGCGCTGACGACGCGAGCATCGCTCACGCCTCGGTCTAGGGCCCGCTGTCGGCCTTCAGCTGTTTATAGCGGAGCGCCCGCCGCCGTAAAGCCGAGGCCGGCCGACGCCGGGTTCAGGCAGTGACGCTGTGGCGCCGTTGATCACCTAAGCTGGCGGGGATAGCCTTCTCGCCACGTTCGAGAAAAGGGCGCCGCATGAAGTTGCTCATCGTCTCCATGGCGGCGCTCTCGTTCGCCGCTCCAGCCTTCGCGCAGGAATGGCCCAAGCAGGACTGGCGGCTCCTCCAGGTGAAACCCCTTCCGCAGGAGGCGCCCGTCAGCAGCAAGCGCGACGGCGGGGCCCGTCCGCCGGAAGCGTGGATGACGGGCGGCGACGCCGTCCGCCTCGGCGGTCCCGCCCCCGGCGCCCGCCAGACCGTCGCCGTGAACCTCAACTCGATCAATCGGGTCGGCGACAAGGTCGAGGTCCAGTACTTCGTCTGGCCGGACGACAAGTCGGACTACACCGAGATCACGTCCCGGATCGATTGCTCGAAGACCGGCGAACAGATCGTGCTCGCGCGACAGTATGACCGAGACTTCGCCTATGTCCGGACCAGCAACCAGGCTGTGAGGCGCACCGACGCGCGGGCTCGGGCGATCGCGACCTATGCCTGCGGCTCGCGGCGAGGCCATGGCGTCGACGGCAAGTCCCTGCCGGAAGTCGTGCAGGGCGGCTAGGCAGGGCGACAGCCTTTCGGCCGAGCATCATGCTGGGCGCCCGTGCCGTAAGCGGGCCTTAGACCCCTGCGCCCGATAGCGGACGTGCGAAGCGTCCGCCAAGGTTCGAAAGCCGGCCTCGGACTATTCTCTTTCCGGACGCTCACACCGCGTCACAGGCGATCCTCCAAGATCATCGCCGCGCCCTTTTCCGCGATCATCACCGTCGGAGCGTTGGTGTTGCCTGAGGTGATCGTCGGCATCACCGAAGCGTCCACCACCCGCAGGCCCTGAAGGCCGCGCACCTTCAGGCGCTCGTCGACGACCGCCAGCGGGTCGTCGACCGTCCCCATGGCGGCCGTGCCGACGGGGTGGAAGATCGTGGTGGCCAGCGCCTTGGTGGCCGCCAGCAGGTCTTCGTCCGTCTCGACTTCGGCGCCCGGCCGGAACTCCTTAGGCGCGTAGCCGGCCAGGGCTGGCTGGCCGACGATCCGGCGCGCCCAGCGCAACGA
>NZ_JBFTZS010000093.1:0-12411 GCF_056406675.1 Caulobacter sp. P1_B12_2
GGTCCCAGCCGGCCAAGGTGACGCCGGCGCGGCTGAAGGTGCTGGCGGCCGCGCAAGCCGGCCCGCTGGCCTCGGGCGCCCTGGCGACCGCCGCCGGGGTCTCGGCCGGCGTCGTGAAGGGGCTGGTCGACGAGGGCGTGCTGGCCGTCACCTGGATCGAACCGGACGCCAGCTTCCCGCAGCCGGACCTGTCGCTGCCGCCCCAGACCCTCAACCCCAGCCAGCGGGCCTCGGCCGACGTGCTGGGCGAGATGCTGGCCGCCGGGGGCTTCCAGGCGGCCCTGCTGGACGGGGTCACCGGCTCGGGCAAGACCGAGGTCTATCTGGAGGCCGTGGCCGCCGCCCTGGCCGCCGACCCCGACAGCCAGGTGCTGATCCTGCTGCCCGAGATCGCTCTGACCCAGGCGGTGATCGCCCGCTTCGAGCAGCGATTCGGCGCGGCCCCGGTCGAGTGGCACTCGGGCGTCTCGCCGCCCAAGCGCCGGCGGGCCTGGGAAGGCGTGGCCACCGGCGCGGCGCGGATCGTGGTCGGCGCCCGCTCGGCCCTGTTCCTGCCGTTCCGAAAGCTGCGGCTGGTGGTGGTCGACGAGGAGCACGACGGTTCGTTCAAGCAGGAGGAGGGCTTCATCTACCAGGCCCGCGACCTGGCCGTGGCCCGCGCCAAGATCGAGGGGGCGCTGGTGGTGCTGGCCTCGGCCACCCCGTCGCTGGAGAGCCTGTGGAACGCCCAGCAGGGCCGCTATCGCTGGCTGCGTCTGTCGGCCCGCCACGGCGCGGCCCAGCTGCCCGACATCGACCTGATCGACATGCGCGAGACCCCGCCCGAACCGGGCCGCTGGTTGTCGCCGCCGCTGATCAAGGCGGTGTCGGTGGCCCTGTCACGCGGCGAGCAGAGCCTGCTGTTCCTGAACCGCCGGGGCTATGCGCCGCTGGTGCTGTGCAAGGCCTGCGGCGAGAAGATGAAGTCGCCGGACACCGACAGCTGGCTGGTCGAGCACCGCTATACCGGCCGCCTGGTCTGCCACCTGACGGGTTTCTCGATGAAGAAGCCCGACGCCTGCCCGCACTGTGGGGCCAAGGACAGCCTGACCTCGATCGGCCCCGGCGTGGAGCGGGTCGAGGAGGAGGCGCGCCACCTGTTCCCCGACGCCCGTGTCGCGGTGTTCTCGTCCGACACGGTGTTCGACGCGGCGGGGGCGCGGGCCCTGGTCGAGAGCATGGCGGCCGGCGAGATCGACATTCTCGTCGCCACCCAGGCGGCGGCCAAGGGGCACAATTTCCCCAACCTCACCCTGGTGGGCGTGGTTGACGCCGACCTGTCCCTGCGCGGCGGCGACCTGCGGGCCGGCGAGCGGACGTTCCAACTGCTGGCCCAGGCGGCGGGCCGGGCCGGACGGCACGAGAAGCCGGGGCGAGCGCTTCTACAGACCTATTCGCCCGAGCACGGCGTGCTTCAGGCCCTGAAGGCCCAGGACCGCGACGCCTTCGTCGAGGCCGAGATGGCCATGCGCCAGGAGGCCGGCCTGCCGCCGTTCGGACGCCTGGCGGCGGTGATCGCCTCCGGACCCGATCCCGTGGCCCTGGAGGCCTATTGCAACGCCCTGGCGGCCGCCACGCCCAACGCCGACGGGGTCGAGGTGTTCGGCCCCGCCGACGCGCCGCTTGGCTTGGTGCGCGGCCGACGGCGTAAGCGCTTCCTGGTCCGGGCCGATCGGTCGGTGGACCTGCAGGGCTTCCTGGCCGCCTGGCGGGCGAGGGCCAAGGTCCCGAACTCGGTGCGCGTGGTGTTCGACGTGGACCCGTACAGCTTCCTGTGAACGCCTAAACCGGTTCCTTCTCCAGCACCGGTTCCGGCCCCGGCTGGCGCCCCCGCAGCGGCAGCTCCGGAATCAGGAAGATCACCACCAGTCCCGCGGCGATCACGAACAGCCCCGCCGCGAACACGCCGGTGATGGCGTGGGTCAGGGCCTGGGCCAGGACCGGGTCGGCGTGGCGGGCGGCGCCGGTCGCGGTGGCCTTCAGGGCCAGCCCCTGAAGGGCGCCCAGGTCGACGCCCTGGCCCTCGTTGGCCAGGCGGTGGGTCAGCAGGGCGCCGAACACCGCCACCCCGATCGTCGAGCCGATCTGGCGGAAGAATTGGTTGGAGCTGGTCGCCACGCCGATGTCGCGCACCTCGACGGCGTTCTGGGTGGCGATGTTGAACAGGCTTTGGCCGGGGCCGAGGCCCAGGCCGACGATGGCCATGCGCCAGCACAGGTCGGGCAAGGTGGTGTGGACGCTCACCTGGGTCAGCAGGCCGATCCCGACCAGCAGCAGCACCGCCCCGACGATCATCAGCGGCTTGTAGCGGCCGGTCTTGCTGACCAGCTGGCCGGCGGCGGTCGAGGCGACGATCAGCCCGCCCATCAGCGGCAGGATGGCCAGGCCGCTGGTCGTGGCGTCCACCCCCAGGCCCAGCTGCATGTAGAGCGGCAGGAAGGTCACCACGCCCAGGAAGGCCATCGAGATCAGGAAGCCGGCCAGGTTCGCGGTGGCGAACACCCGGTTACCGAACAGGCGCAGCGGCACCAGCGGGTTGCTGACCTTGGTCTGGACGTAGAGGAACAGGGCCAGGGCCACGGCGGCGAAGATGAACAGGCCGAGGCTCTGGGGCGAGCTCCAGGCGAAGTCGTGGCCGCCCTGGCTGAGGGCCAGCAACAGCGGCACGAAGGCGGCGATCAGCAGGATCGCGCCGACATAGTCGACCGCGCCGCTCCGCCGGTGCTCCAGCGGCGGCATCTTCACCAGGATCATGAACAGTGACAGCAGGCTGAGCGGGAGGTTGACGTAGAACACCCAGCGCCAGCCGGCGATCAGGTGCGAGCCGATCTGCACCGTCCCGTGATCGGTGAAATAGCCGCCGATCAGCGGGCCCAGCACGCTGGCCAGGCCGAACACCGAGCCGAAGATGCCGGCGAACTTGCCCCGCTCGCGCGGCGGATAGAGGTCGGCGATGATCGCGAAGGCGGTGGTGAACAGCGCGCCGCCGCCGATCCCCTGCAGGGCGCGGAAGACGATCAGCTGGACCATGCCGCTCATGCCCAGCACCGACCCGAACTCGCCTGACAGGCCTGAGAGCCACGACCCGGCCAGGAAGATGGCGATGCCCGCCAGCAGCACGGGCTTGCGGCCGTAGATGTCGCCCAGCTTGCCCCAGATCGGCACCATCACCGTCGAGGTCAGCAGATAGGCGGTGGTCACCCACGAATAGAGGGTCAGGCCGTTCAGCTCGGCGATGATCCGCGGCATGGCCGTGGAGACCACCGTCTGGTCCAGGGCGCTGAGCAGGAAGACGATCATCAGCCCGGCCAGGGTCGTCCGGCGCTCGGTGTCGGTGAAGGTCTGGGCGGTGGTCATGCGGCGGCGTCATCCACGGAGGCGGGCGGATGACATAAACATGCGGCCTCGCCACGTCACCTGCCGCCTGCAGCTTAAAGTCCGTCATCCCGGGCCTTGTGCCCGGGACCCCTCTGTCCGCCGCAGGCGCGGACGAGTGGCGCGCTGGCGCGCCATTGCACTTCACCTGCGGATTGAAGCAGGGATTCCGGGCACAAGGCCCGGAATGACGGCTGAAAGGTGGAGGGGGAGAGCTTTAGTGTTTTTGGCCCCCGCCCTTGCGCCGGGACATCATGTTCAAGCCCTCGACGCCGGCCGAGAAGGCCATGGCGGCGTAGATGTAGCCCTTGGGCACGTGCACCCCGAAGCCCTCGGCGATCAGCACCGCGCCGATCATCAGCAGGAAGCCCAGGGCCAGCATGACCACGGTGGGATTGTTGTTGATGAAGTTGCCGAGCGGATCGGCGGCCACCAGCATCAGGCCCACCGCGACGACGACGGCGATGATCATGATCGGCAGGTGATCGGTCATGCCCACGGCGGTCAGGATCGAGTCGATCGAGAACACGATGTCCAGCAGGATGATCTGGAAGATCGCGCTGCCGACGTTCGAGATCGCGGCCGTCTTGACGTCGGGCGCCGCGTCGCCGGTGTTGGGATCCACGCTGTGGTGGATTTCCTTGGTGGCCTTCCAGATCAGGAACAGGCCGCCGGCGATCAGGATCAGGTCACGCCATGAGAAGGCCGTCTCGAAGGTGGGTTCGCCGTGCGAGAGCGGACCGGCCAGGCCCAGGTCGAAGACCGGAGCGGTCAGGCCGACGATGAAGGCGATGGTCGAAAGCAGGACCAGTCGCATGATCAGGGCCAGGGAGATGCCGATCCGACGGACCCTCTGGCGGTGCTCGATCGGAAGTTTGTTGGAGAGGATGGAGATGAACACCAGGTTGTCGATGCCAAGCACGACTTCCATGACGATCAGCGTGACCAGGGCGGCCCAGGCGGCTGGGCTCGCGGCGAGTTGAAGGAGTTCGTTCATCGTACCGTTCTAAGTTCCGGTTCGGAAAACGCGTCATCGCCTACCCCCTTGTAGGCGCCGTTCATGCAAGGAACGCGACGGAAGCCCCCAGGCTTCGCCAAACCGAGATTTCGAGATGATGCCCGACGCCGCCAATATCAAGCCCCTGACGGCCCTTCGCTTCTTCGCGGCCTTCTGGGTGGTGCTGTACCACTATTGGCCCAACCTCTCGGCGGCGGTCCCGCCGGCGATGATCGGCAAGGGCTATCTGGGCGTCGAGGCGTTCTTCACCCTGTCGGGCTTCATTCTCTGCCACGTCTATCTGCAAGGCTTCGGGACCGGGACGTTCCGCTATGGCGACTTCCTGTGGAACCGGCTGGCGCGGGTCTATCCGCTGCACCTGGTCACCCTGGCGGGCGTGGGGCTGATGGCTGTCGCCGCGGGCCTGGCCGGCATCGCCGTCGATCACAACATGCTGGCCTGGAGCGCCCTGCCGGCCAATCTGCTGCTGGTCCAGGCCTGGGGCTTCGCGCCGGTCTCGGGCTGGAACCACCCGTCGTGGTCGATCTCGGCCGAGTGGTTCGCCTATCTCAGCTTCCCGGCCTTCGCCTTCGCCGCCTGGCGACTGCGCGACCGGCCCCGCCTGGCCGTCGGCCTGGCCCTGGCCCTGATCGCCGTCCTCTATCCGCTGTTCCAGAAGTTGGCGGGCTTTTCGCTGACCGAGGCGACGATTCGCTGGGGCTTCCTGCGCATCGTGCCGTGCTTCGCTTACGGCTGCGCCCTGCACGCCCTGTGGCGTTCGGGCGCCGTCAGCGGCCGCTTTTCCGGGGTGGGCGCCTGTCTTGCGGGCGCCGCCGTCCTGCTGGCCGTGCACTTCGGCGCACCTGATCATCTGATTGTTATCACCCTGGGTGCGTTGGTCGTGAGCCTCGCGGGCCTGGCCGCGACGGGGTCGACCTTCGCGACCCAGGCCCCGCTCGTGTATCTGGGCGAGATCAGCTACTCGACCTACATGATCTGCATCCCGTGGAAGATCCTGGCGGTCAATGCAGCGCTTAAGCTTCTGAAGATCGAGGGCGATCAGCTGCCGCTCTATGCTTGGCTGGCGGTGGTGCTTGCTCTGGTCCCGCTGTCGGCGATCTCGTACCATCTGGTCGAAAAGCCTGCCCGCGAGCGGATGAAATCTTGGGCTAGCAGCTGGAGGCAGCGACGCCCTGCCACAGCCGAGGCCGGATAAACAGACTTTTCATATTTCCCTGCGAGGGTTATCCCTTAACCCTAGTGACGCGGGGAGTACCCACAGCATGACGAAACGGAAAAGGGCCCTCTGGGGTTCCCTGGCCGCTGCCGCCATGATCAGCCTTGTGCCGATGTCCGGCGCGGTCGCTGACGGGTACTGGCAGTGCGTTCCGTTCGCGCGTCTGATGTCGGGCATCCAAATCTTCGGCGACGCCCGCACCTGGTGGAGCCAGGCGGTCGGCAAGTACGATACGGGTTTCGTGCCCAAGTCCGGCGCCGTCCTCTGCTTCAAGCCCACCGCCCGCATGAACCTCGGCCACGTCGCCTTCGTCAGCCAGGTGCTGACCGACCGCGTGATCCAGGTGACCCACGCCAACTGGTCGATCATCGACGGGGGCCGCGGCCAGGTCGAAAAGGACGTCACCGTCGTCGACGTCTCGCCGGCCGGCGATTGGAGCGAAGTGAAGGTCTGGTACGACCCGATCCGCGACCTGGGCACAACGGTCTATCCGACCCACGGCTTCATCTATCAGAACAACCAGGCGGTCACGATCGCCGCCGCGACCAGCAAGCTGGCCCTGGCCCAGAACGCCGCCGTCTCGCTGGCCAAGTCGGCCGCCAACCAGGTCGCCGCCTCGGTCCGCGCCAGCTCGCCGCTGGACATGATCAACCAGGCCGCCGATTCGACCGACCGGATCGCCGCCCTGATCGCGCAGTCCCAGTCACAAGACGCCGACAAGCCGCAACCCGCGCGTTGACGCCGTGCTCGCTCTGGGCCATGCCCGGCGCGTGAACAAGGCCATTTCCACATGCTGAGGGTGCTGCGCCATGGCGCGCCGGGTTTCGAGCCCGGCGGCTTGACGCCCGACTGGGTGCTGCCCGCCGACGCGGTGTGGATCGAGCTGGTCAGCCCGACCCGGGCCGAGGAAGTGGCGGTCGAGAAGTCGATCGGCCTGCTGCTGCCCACCCGCGAGGAAATGGCCGAGATCGAGGCCTCCTCGCGCCTCTACCAGGAAGACGGCGGCACGTTCATGACCGCCACGGTGCTGGTCAACGCCGACGGCGACCTGCCCACCGCCGCCCCTGTGACCTTCGTGCTGACCGGCCAGCGACTGGTCACCATCCGCTATGTCGAACCCAAGTCCTTCGCGGTGTTCGCCGCCCAGGCCGAGCGCCAGCCCAGCCTGTGCCCCAGCGGCGCCCAGACGTTCCTGGGGCTGCTGGACGCGGTCATCGACCGCACCGCCGACATCCTGGAGCGCACCTCCGGCGAGGTCGAGGCCCAGTCGCGGATCATCTTCAGCCGTCCGCGCGGCGGGGCGTTCGAGGCCATCCTCAACCGCCTGGGCCGTGCCCAGATCGTCAACTCCAAGGCCCGCGACAGCCTGGTCAGCCTGGCCCGCCTGCTCAGCTTCGCCACGCTGGCCGAGCAGTTCGAGGGTGACAAGGAACTGCGCGACCACCTCAAATCGCTGCAGCGCGACGTCCAGTCGATCACCGACCACTCCGGCTACCTGTCGGGCAACATCACCTTCCTGCTCGACGCGGCCCTGGGCCTGATCAACATCGAGCAGAACGCCATCTTCAAGATCTTCTCGGTGTTCTCGGTGATGTTCCTGCCGCCCACCCTGGTGGCCGGGATCTACGGCATGAACTTCGCCCACATGCCCGAGCTCGCCTGGCTGCACGGCTACCCGTTCGCCCTGGTCATGATGGTCATCGCCGCGGCCGGACCGCTGCTGTGGTTCAAAAGACGCGGATGGCTTTGACTTTTCGAGACAAACCGAACGTTTCCTTAAAGCTGTCCTGCAAGGCTCTCTGAAAAAGAGCCCTTCGCATGTCCGCCGCCCCGTCCACCCAGCCCACCACACCGCAGAGCCTGATCCGTTCGCTTCCGCTCAAGGCGTTGAAGGCCGTGGTCGAGGCGCACGCGCGCTATCTCAAGGGGCTGCCCAAGGGGACCCGCGCCAATCTCTCCTATGTCGATCTCGACAACGTCAACCTGGAGGGCGTCGACCTTTCCGAGGCCGACCTGACCGGCGCCCGCCTGTCCGGCGCCCTGCTGGCCCGCGCCGTCCTGACCCGGGCCACGCTCTACGGGGCGGACCTGCGCGACGCCGACCTGCGCGAGGCCGACCTGTCGCGCTGCGATCTGCGCGGCGTCTGCCTGCGCGGGGCCAATCTGAGCGGCGCCGACCTTTCCGGCTGCGATCTGCGCGAGGGCGTCACCGCCACCCAGGACAGCGTCGACGGCTTCAAGATCCTCCAGCATCGGGTCCGGCGTGGCGAGTTGGAGCACGCGGTGACGCAAGGGGCTAGGCTGGACGGCGCCCATGTGGGCGACGCCTTCGCCCGGGTGGCCGACCTGACCGACGCCGAGCTTTGCGGGACCAGCCTGAAGGGCGCGCGGCTGAACCGCGCGATCTTGAACGGCGCCAACCTGTCCCAGGCCAATCTCTACAACGCCGACCTCAGCGGCGCTTCGCTGCGCCGGGCCGTGCTGACCGGCGCCGACCTGGCCGGGACCACCTTCGACGGCGCCGACCTGACCGAGGTGCTGCGCGCCCCGCCGCCGATCATCTATGTCGACGACGCGCCGCTGCACGAGATTCTCGAGGCGCATGAGCTGTACGTGACCAGCGAGGGGCGCGACGGCGCGATCGCCAAGATCCCGATGGTCGACTTCCGCCCGCTGAAGCGGCTGAAGGGGCGCAGGCTGGCCGGCCTGTCGGCCCCGGGCGCGATCTTCTTCGGCATGAACCTGGAGAAGGTCGAGCTGCAGGGGGCCAATCTCTCCGACGCCGACCTGCGCGGGGTCAATCTGCGCGGCGCCGACCTGCGCGGCGCGCGCCTCGTCGGCGCCCAGCTGTCGCGGGCCGACCTGACCGGCGCCAAGCTGGGGCCGTTGAACATCGCCCAGGGCCGGGTGCTGCGCACCGACCTCAGCCGCGCCGTGCTGCGCGGCGCCGACCTGACCGGGGCCAGCGCGCACCGCGTCCGCCTGATCAACGCGGATCTGACCCGGTGCAAGCTGGACGGCTGCGACCTGACGAACGCGGAACTGCCGGAGGGGCTCGGCGGCTAGCCGACCCGGAGGTGGGCGCGGCCGTTCACCGACGAGCGACGCCGTTCACCGATGGCGCATTGGCGGCCCAAGTCCAGAGCTCTAGGGACGGGGCCTTCAACGGGGGTTCCCATGCGTCCAGTCGCTTATGTCATCGTCGCCGCCCTGTCCGGCGTCTTCGCCGGTCTCGGCCCCGCGGCGTCCGCTCAAACCCCGAAGCTGGATCWGGATACGGTCTTCGCATCGATCGCGCCGACGGGTCCCGGCTGCGTCGCGGGCGTGGCGATCGCCGGAGCCCCCGCGACGACGGTCGCCCGTGGGCAGGCCGACCTGGAGCATCCCGACCCGCTGACCCCGGCCAGCGTCTTCGAGACCGGCTCGCTGGCCAAGCAGTTCACCGCCGCGGCCATGATGCTGCTCGTCCAGGACGGAAAGCTCAGCCTGGACGACGACATCCGGCGCTATCTGCCGGAAATGCCGGACTACGGCGCGCCGGTCACGATCCGCCATCTGCTCACCCACACCAGCGGCCTGCGCGAACAGTGGAGCCTGCTGGCCCTGACCGGAAACCCGCCGGGAACCCAGGTGCACAGCCAGGCCGGGATCCTGGATCTGGCTTCGCGCCAAAAGGGCCTGAACTTCCAGCCGGGCGCGGAATTTCTCTACACCAACACCAATTACGCGCTGTCGGCGATCATCATCGAGCGGGTCAGCGGCAAGACGCTGCAGCAGTTCACCGACCAGCGCCTGTTCCAGCCCCTGGGCATGAGCCATACGCGCTGGCGCGAGGACTTCCGCACCGTCGTGCCCGGGCGCGCGAGCGCCTATGCGCCGGCCGACGAGGGTTTCGTCGCCAACATGCCCTTCACCAACGTCTACGGAAACGGCGGCCTGCTGACCACGGTCGGCGACCTGCTGGTCTGGAACGCGTTCCTGGACAAGCCGTCGGCCCTGCCCGGCGGCCCGGCCCTGGCGGTCGCCCTGCAGACCCCTGGGCGCCTGAGCGACGGCGCGCCGCTGGAATACGGCCTGGGCCTGGAGATCACCCGTGATCACGGCCGGCGGCTGGTGTCGCACAGCGGCTCGACCGGCGGCTACAAGACCTGGCTGGGCCGCTATCCCGACCAGGGGATCTCGATCGCGGTGATGTGCAACAACGGCGGGATAGACCCTGTCGCGATGGGAGAGCGGGTGGCCGGGCAGGCGCTGCTGGCGACGGGCGACGCTCAGGCCGCCGCTGTCGTGTCGGCGCCCAAGGCGGTCGCGGCGGCCCAGTCGCCCAAGGACTTCGCGCCGTATCAGGGCCTGTTCCGCAACCCCGTGACCGGCGAATTGGTCCAGTTGGAGGCGGCCGACGGTCAACTGACGCTGAAGCGGGGCCGGTCTCAAGCGCTGACCTGGCTGGGCGCGGACCGCTTCCAGAACCCCGACGGCGACAGCGTCCGGTTCGCCCGGAAGGGCGCGAAGGCGGCGGAATTCACCCTGAGCCACGGCGGGGCCGGTCAGCGCTTTGTCGCCGTGCCGGTCGCGACGACCGACGGCGCCGCGCTCGCCGCCTATGTGGGCACCTATTACAGCGCCGAGCTGGACACCCGGATCACGGTGCTCCGGCAGGGCGATCGCCTGGTCATGCGCCAGCCCTTCGCGGTCGAATGGCCGCTGAGCCCCAGCTTCGCCGACGGCTTCACCACGCGGCTGCGCGGAACGACCACCTTCGTGTTCGCCAGAGCCGCCGGCGGCGAGGTCACGGGCTTCAGCGCCTGGGCGAACGGCGTCCGCGACCTCGCCTTCGTGAGACAGTGAGGGGCTCGTCGGGTCTCTACATCCGCTTGCGCAGCGGGACGAGGTCCGGATAGGTCGGTTCCCGGCCCTGGGCCTTGGCCTGGAAGGCTTCCAGCATGTGCGGCGGCGAGAACATGCCGGTTTGCCAGGTGGCGATGTAGTCCAGGCCGTCCTTGATCGAGTGGTCGCGGGCGTAGTTGATCATCACCTTGCTGCCGGCCACCGCCAGGGGCGACTTGCTGGCGATCTCCCGAGCGGTGGCCAGGGCGTGGGCGACGACCTCCTCGTGGGTGGCGAACACCTCGTTGACCAGGCCGATGTCGCGGGCCCGGGCGGCGGGCAGGCGGCGTCCGGTGTAGGCCAGCTCGCGCACCCAGCCCTCGGGGATCAGCTTGCACAGGCGCGGGAAGGTGCCGACGTCGGCGGTCATGCCGATGTTGATCTCGTGGATCGTGAAGAAGGCGTCGGCGCTGGCGTAGCGGATGTCGCAGGCGCTGGTGAAGTCCACCGCCCCGCCGATGCAGCCGCCCTGGATGGCGGCGATCACCGGCATGCGGGCCTCGTCCAGGCAGCTGAACGTGTCCTGCAGGTGATGCACATGGCGGCGGAAGCTCTCGGCGGCCACGAAGCGGTCGGCGGGCTCGCCGCCGGTCACGCCCTCGCCGTCGGTGAACACCGACAGGTCCATGCCGGCGCAGAAATGCTTGCCGGTCGAGGAGATGACGATGCAGCGCGCGCGGGCGTTGTCGTCGATGTCGCGGATGATGGCCGGCAGCTCGTTCCAGAACGCCCGGGTCATGGTGTTGAGGGCCTCGGGACGTTTCAGGCGCAGATGCGCCACGCCTGTCTCGATCTCGACATCGAAGCAGCTATAGTCTGGCTTGTCCTGCACGTTCCATTCTCCCTTATCGTTGATCACTTGTATCATGGGGACGTCAGGCGCCAACGGGCCTTCCTTCGAAGGTCCGGAGTCTTGCAAAGGAGACCTTCCCCCATGGTCAAGCATTCGATCGTTACGACCACCGCGGTCGCCGCCGTTCTCGCCTCGCTGGTGGCGGCGCCGCTGCCGGCCATGGCTCAGTCCAAGGGCATCGGCGGCCTGTTCGGCTGCGAGGGCTCGGGCAAGAAGCAGGAAGGCGGAGCCCTGATCGGCGCCGCGGCCGGCGCCCTGCTGGGCCGCACGGTCGCCAAGGACAACAAGACCCTCGGCACGGTGTTGGGCGGCGCGGCCGGCGCGGCGGCGGGGGCCTATATCGGCTGCCGCATGCAGTCGACCGACCAGGCCCTGGCCCAGCAGGCCACCAAGCGGGCCCTGGACAACGGCCAGTCGGAAACCTGGAGCAATTCGCGCACCGGCGCCGCGGGCCGCATCGACGTGGTGTCCTCGTCCTACGGCCCGCCGCTCAGCGGCGACAACCTGCGCTTCGAGCGCGGCGTCACCGCGCTGCGCAGCTATGACGCCGTCGGCGGCGACTACACCGCCCGCTCGACCGCCAACCTGCGTTCGGGCCCCTCGACCAGCGGCAAGGTGGTCGGCAAGCTGTCGGCCGGCGAGCGGGTCGAGGTTCTGGGCGGCGCCCCGAACAGCAACTGGCTGCTGGTCGGCCGCAACGGCTACGGCGTGGGCTATGTCTCGTCCTCGCTGCTGAACCAGAGCGGCTATGGCCCGGCGCCCAGCTGCCGGATCATCAACGCCTCGATCAGCACCAAGGGCACGGCGCCGACCAGCGAGCGCTACAGCGCCTGCAAGGACGGCAAGGGCGAGTGGCAGCTGACGGCGGCTTGATGAAGGCCTGAGCCGGAGAGCACTTGCCCCCTACGGACCGCTTCGCGGTCGTCTTCCCCCATAGGGGGAAGAGGCGTTCAGCGCGACGGCCTCCGCCCCCTACGGGGGCGGACAGGCGGCGCAGCCGCCAGGTGGGGGCAAGTGTTCGCC
>NZ_JBFTZS010000094.1:0-12320 GCF_056406675.1 Caulobacter sp. P1_B12_2
GCATCGCGCCGCTCGATCGCCCGGTCGTCCAGGGCGACACGGTGATGCTCGGCGACACGCCCCTGGCGGTGATCGACACCGGCGGCCACACCCTGGGCCACATCGCCTATCATGACGCCACGGACCACATCGCCTTCGTCGGCGACACCCTGTTCGCCCTGGGCTGCGGCCGGCTGTTCGAGGGCACGGCCGAGCAGATGTGGGGATCGCTGTCCAAGCTGACCGCCCTGCCGGACGACACCACCGTCTACTGCGCCCACGAATACACCGCCTCGAACGCCCGCTTCGCCCTGTCGGTCGACGACGCGCCGGCGCTCAAGGATCGGGCCAAGGCGGTGTTCGCCGCCCGCGAGCGGGGCGAACCCACCGTTCCGACCACGATCGGCCTGGAAAAAGCGACCAATCCCTTCTTGCGCGCGCCTTTGCTGCGGCCCCATCTGGCGCCGGCCGAGGCTTTCGGTGAGATTCGCGCCGCCAAGGACGGTTTCAAGGGGTGAGCATGGTGTCGGAAATCTCCAGCGAACTGAGCGGCAACGAGGTCATTCGGCTGCTGGACCTGCAGCCGCACCTCGAGGGCGGCTGGTTCACCAGGACGTTCGAGGACACGCCGGCCGAAGAGGCACGTCCGGCCTCGACCGCGATCTACTACATGCTGCAAGCCGGAGAGATGTCGGCCTGGCACAAGATCGACGCGGTGGAGGTCTGGCACTTCTACGCCGGGGCGCCGATGAAGATCACCATGTCGCCCCCCGACGGGCAGGGCGCGACCGTCCACACCCTGGGTCCCGACCTGCGGGCCGGCGGCCGTCCGCAGCTGGTGGTGCCCACCGGCTGGTGGCAGACCGCCGTCAGCCTCGGGGCCTGGACCCTGGTCGGCTGCACCGTGGCCCCGGGCTTCCATTTCGACGGCTTCGAACTGGCGCCGAAGGACTGGCGCCCGCACTCCCAGGCTCCTCGGCGGCCATAGCCGAGCACAGGGTCACTTGCAGGCGCAGATCAGCGGATAGTTGGTCGTGTCGGCGATGGTGGTCATGCCGTAATAGTCGACCAGCACCGACTCCGCCGTGCAGAACGCCCCCTCCACCCAGGCCTGGTCGTTGGAATAGGCCTCGCCGATGATGAACAGGTTGGCGGCCTGGGCGCAGTCCACCAGGCCGGTCGGCTGGCGGATCTTCTGCATCACGTCGCAGATGYCGTAGTGCGCCGCCCAGGCGTGGTAGCCGGCCCCGAACGGGTTGAACGAGAAGTCGTTGTAGACCGCCGAGACCGGCCAGGGGATCTGGTAGGCGTCGTTTGGATCGCCGTAGTGCACCTTGGCCAGCTCCAGCAGCACCATGCGGATCATCGTGTCGTTGGCTCGGGCCGGCGCCTGCAGGACCTGGTAGTCCTCCTCGAGCGGAATGGTGCGGCGCTCGTCTACGTGAAGTTCCAGTTCCTGCCAGAACTGCACGTATTGCATGTCGTCGTACGAGGCGAGCACCCCGTAGACGGGGTTGGGATTGTCGTCGCTGTTGTTGCCGAAATAGTAGACCTGGCGCAGCGGCAGGTCGGTGATGGTCGGGCCGAAAGTGTTGGGCAGGCCGTCGCTGGTCAGGTCCGGCGGATACGGGCAGGTCTCCCACCACGGGCTGTCGAAGAACAACATCACCCGCATCGACGGCTGGCGGATCACCCCGTCCATGTAGAGCTGCACCGGCCGGGCGTTCATGATGTCCAGCGTATCGTTCGGCAGGTCGACATAGCGCGTGGCCTCGGCCACCAGATCCAGCGAGGCCGGCGGCATGGCCAGGAAGGCGTTGGGCGTGGTCAGGGTCGGCCCGCCCTTGAACGGGTCGGCCGCGCTGGCGAGGCGGTAATTTATCACCCCGTCCGCCAGCCAGACCGAATGCAGCCGGGTTTTGGCCTGCAGCGAGAACGCCACCCCGGCGTCTTGCGCCGCCGCGCGGGTCTGCTGGAACAGCTGGACGAAGACCTGGGAATAGCCGCCCTGCACGGTCTTGAACTGGCCGCCCGGCGCGAACTCGCTGTTGTAGACGGCGGCGTTGGCGGCGTTCCAGTTGATGACGTTGGACGTGTAGCCGCCGGCGTCCGAGGCGTACTCGTAGCCCTCGTTGCCGGCCTGGTCGTAGAAGATGTTCCAGTAGCCGATGTTGCCGGCGATCGCGCCCGGCTTGTAGACGAACGAGTTGAAGGTCGGGGGCAGCGTCCCGTCGCCGTAGAAGGCGCACTGGGCGGTCCGCGTCGAGGGCGCCGGGACGGCGGTGATCAGGTCCGAGATGTTGGCGAACAGCGTCGCGGCCGGCGCGGCGTTGTTGCCCGGCGTGTTGTAGGGCGCGTTCTGGGTGGCCAGGTTCTTCTGATAGATGTGCTCGCCGCGCAGATAGAGCAGCGGATCGGTGGTGGTGTTGAACGGCACCACTTGAGGCCCCAGGCCTAGCATGTTGATCGTCAGGGTGACCAGTTGGTGGCCCTGGGTTCCGTCCCACTCGATGAACCGCATGCCGCCGGCCTCGACATAGGACTGGGTGGGGTCGTCGTCGCAGAAGTGGGTCACGATCCGCCCGGCTGGCAGGCGGGAGCCCGAGCCCGGACCGTCGAAGGCGTAGTGGCCCCACTCGATCAGCTCGACGATGTCGCCCGCCACGGCCTTGCCGCCGGTGACCAGCCGCCAGGCCGTGTAGAGGCCGGCCGGCCCCGCGCCGAAGATGGTGTAGGTGGTTCCCATGACGCCCTCCCAAGCTGGCGGCTTCGCGCCGTTCAATCTACCATAGCGTGCGATGTGGAAATATTCGCGTCAACTTTGAGCTTGAGCGCCAGGCATGAAAAAAGGCCCCGGATCGCTCCGGGGCCTTCTTCGTCGGGACGCGACGCCTAGGGGGCGACCGCGGCCGGCTCGACGGCCGGCTCGGGGTTGGTGTCGTCCGAGCCGTGCGACCACTTCTTGAGGATCGGCGACAGGGCCAGGAACAGCACGCCGATGCCGATCGAGATCAGGCCGATGATCTTGAACACCAGCAACGACTGGGCCATGGCCGCGGCGGGGTCCAACACCTGACCGCCGATGGTCTCGGTCGAGGCGATGCCCGCGATCCAGCCGCCGAACAGGTTGGCCATGGCCAGGGCCATGTACCAGACCGCCATCACGAACGAGACGATCGACAGCGGCGACAGCTTGGTCATCTGCGACAGGCCGACCGGCGACATGAACATCTCGCCCGAGGTGTGCAGCATGTACATGACGATCAGGAAGATCAGCGGCATGCGGAAGGCGCCGTCGGCGAAGTGCGCCCCGACCAGCAGGATCAGGAAGCCCGCGCCGACCTGGATCAGCGACAGGCCGAACTTGATCATCGGACCCGGGTTGCGGCCGCGACGGCCCAGCACCGTCCAGAGGGCGGCGAACACCGGGGCGAAGATCAGGATCCAGCCGGCGTTGATCGCCTGGGTCTGGGCGGCGTTGAACGAGGTGTTGACCCACAGCTTGCCGACCGGGTCGATCCCGGCCGCGGCCAGCTGCTCGGGTGCGCCCAGCACCACCGCTCCGCCGAACCACTGCACCGGATGCGACAGCAGGGTCAGGTTGACGTTGGTGGCCGCGAACAGGTTCAGCGACGAGCCGGCCTGCTCGAACAGGGTCCAGAACACCACCGCGCCCAGCACCAGCACCGTGGCCAGCAGCAGCCGCTCGCGCTCGACCTTCTCGCACTTCACGAAGGCGAACCACAGGATGTAGCCCAGCGAGCCGAACATTCCGGCCACCAGGGTGGCGCTGACCACCGGGGTGTACTGCACCAGGAAGAAGATCGCTCCGACCACGCCCAGCGAGCTGATGTAGATCAGCCCCTCGCGGTTGAGCGGGCCCACGACGGGGGCCTTCAGCTTCTTGGGCTCGGGCGGTTCGCCCTTGCCCAGCAGCCAGGGCTTGCCCAGCACGAAGACGACGAAGCCGGCCAGCATGCCGATGCCGGCCATGCCGAACCCGGCGTTCCAGCCCACGTTCACGCCCAGCAGGCCGCAGAGGATGGCCGCCCAGAACGAGCCCAGGTTGATGCCGTAGTAGTAGAGGGTGAAGCCCGGATCGCGGCGCGGATCGCCCTGCGGATACAGCTGCCCCACCAGGGTGGCGACATTGGCCTTCATAAAGCCCACGCCGACGATGATCAGCGAAAGCGCCAGCCAGAAGATGTTCAGGTACAGCGGGTCGCGGTCCGTCACGCCCAGCTTGTACTGGCCCTTGGGCAGCACCGAGGGGAGGACGGACTGGGCCGGCAGGTTCTTGATCTCGAAGTCGCCCGCCTCGTTGGCGGCCACCTCATAGGGCTTGTCGCCGACGACGATCTTGGCCGTCCGCTCCTCGCCGCGGCCCTTGACCTGGAACTCGTAGGTCTGGCCGGCATAGTCCAGGGTCTGGGTCGCCGGGCGCCCCTCGACCGCCATGGTCAGGTGGCCCGCCACCAGCAGGATCGCGCCGAAGGCCACGGCCTTGCGCGTGCCCAGATAGCGGTCGGCCAGGAAGCCGCCGAGCAGCGGCACGATATAGACCAGCGAGGTATAGGAGCCGTAGTGGCCGCCGGCGGTCTTCGAATCGAACAGGAAGTGTTGTGTCAGATAGAAGATCAGCAGGCCGCGCATGCCGTAGTAGGAGAACCGCTCCCACATCTCGGCCAGGAAGCAGATGATCAGACCGCGCGGATGGCCCCGCAGCAGTTGGATAAGCACGGGAACGCCGGTCACGAGGGTGACCAGTATGCCGGCGGCGACAACGATATTCATTCACGAACCTTGAAACGTACAAACGGCAGGGCGACCAGCAGGTGGTTTCGCCCTCCCCTCCCCAATTGGCGGGGAGAAGATCACGGCGCTTTGCGTTTCACAAGCAATGGCTTGCCGCTTCGGAGCCGCCCTCCCCCGCCGCGCGTTTGATGAGCGACGCCCCTCTCAGGCGGGAGATTTGACCATGACCGACTCCACCCAGGACCACCCCATCACCTGTTCGCGTGAAGACGGACGGGTGGGGGTGCTTTTCGAAGGCCACGAGATCGCCGACAGCGGCGATGTGCTGGTGCTCAAGGAAGCGGACTACGCTCCGGTGCGCTATTTCCCGCGCTCGGACGTGGCCATGGACTTCCTGCAGAAGACCGACAAGGTCACCCACTGCCCCTACAAGGGCCAGGCCAGCTACTACACGATCCATCGCGACGCCCAGATCATCGAGAACGCCGTCTGGTCGTACGAGAGCCCGCTGCCCGGCGTCAGCCAGATCGCCGGCCGCCTGGCCTTCTATCCCGAGCATGTGGATTTCAAGCGCGCCGGCCTCAGCGCGGCCGAGACGCGGGCCGTCGACGTCAACGAGGTGGTCCGGCATACCGACAGCGGCTCGGGCTCCAGCCAGGCGGAGCATTGGGAGCCCAATGTTTCCATGCCTGACGACCAGGCCTGGGAGGGGGACGACATCCGAGAAGACGAAGCTCGCAACGATGGGCCGCCCCACGTCGCCAAGCCCTATGAGGGAACCGGATCAATCTGAGCCACGTTTCACCATCTACAATTGTAAAGCGTTCGTTAACCTTTCAAGCGCTGCAATGCCCGCAGCGCTTAGCGCGAAGCCTCCTCCAGAGAGGCGTCCCGGGAGAAAACGTCGTGGCTTACATCGGTTATGATTCCGGTTTGCGTCCGTCGCCTCGCAAGGCGCGTTCGCGCCCCGCGCGCGCCAAGCTGGCCTGGGGCCGCCTGGCGGTCGTGGCGGCCAGCGTGCTGGCCTGGGTCGGGATCATCGCGACGGCCCGCGCGATCTTCTAGCCACGAGCGATCTCCGGTCCGGAGGCGGCGAGCCGACCTCCGGCATCACGGCGGACCTAGTACGCGAAGTCCTCGAACACCCGGTTGATGTCGCCTTTCCACGCGCCGTTATAGAGCGACAGCAGCCGCTCGGCCGGGGTGATCCCGGTCGCGGCGATCTCTTCCAGGTCGCCCAGATAGATCGTCTCGTCCAGAAAGCCGCCGTTCAGGTGAGCGCGCGACTTCAGGCCCGACTTGGCGATGGCCACGAAGTCCTTGGCCACGTCCTGGGCCGTGCGGCCGGCCACCACGGCCTTCAGACCCAGCTTCGGCACGTCGCGGCGCAGGCCGGCGCGATCCTCGGCCGTCCAGTCCTTGCAGAGGTCCCAGGCCGCGGCCAGGGCCGCGTCGTCGTAGAACACCCCGGTCCACAGGGCCGGCAGGGCGCAGAGGCGGCTCCAAGGGCCGGCGTCGGCGCCGCGCATTTCCAGATAGGTCTTCAGCCGCACTTCGGGGAACAGGGTGGTGGTGTGGTCGGCCCAGTCCTTGATCGAGGCGCGCTCGCCCGGCAGCTCGGCGATCTTGCCGTCGATGAAGTCGCGGAAGCTGCGGCCGGCCAGGTCGATGTACTTGTCGCCGCGCTTGGCGAAGTACATCGGCACGTCCAGGGCGTAGCGGGCGTAGCGCTCGAAGTCGAAGCCGTCCTCGAACACGAAGTCCAGCAGGCCGGTGCGGTCGGGGTCGGTGTCGTTCCAGACATTGGCGCGAGCCGACAGGAAGCCGTTGGGCTTGCCTTCCGTGAACGGCGAATTGGCGAACAGGGCGGTGACGATCGGCTGCAGGGCCAGGCTCATGCGGAACTTGGCGACCATGTCGGCTTCGCTGGAGAAGTCGAGATTGGCCTGCACGGTGCAGGTGCGCAGCATCATGTCCAGGCCCAGGCCGCCGACCTTGGGCATGTAGTTGCGCATGATGACGTACCGGCCCTTGGGCATCACCGGCACCTGTTCGCGCTTCCAGACCGGCGAGAAGCCCAGGCCCAGGAAGCCCAGGCCCAGCTCGTCGGCCACGGTCTTGACCTCGTCCAGATGCTGGCCGGTCTCGTCGCAGATGTCGTGCATGGTCAGCAGCGGCGCGCCGGACAGCTCGAACTGGCCGCCGGGCTCCAGGCTGACATTGGCGCCGTTGCGCTCCAGCCCGATGATCGTGGGGCCTTCCATCACCGGCTTCCAGCCGAAGCGCTGCAGGCCGGTCAGCAGGGCGTGCACGCCCTTGTCGCCCTCGTAGGGAACGGGCGTGTGGTCCTTGAGGTAGAAGCCGAACTTCTCGTGCTCGGCGCCGACCCGGAAGGCTTCCTTGGGCTTGGAGCCCTGGGCGAAATAGGCGGTCAGATCGTCCAGCGTCAGCGGACGCTCCTGGCTCGCGGCTTCGGCCATCGGCCATCCCTCCCAAAACACGCATCAAGAAGGGAGGGGCAAACCCTCCGACCCGCCCGCGAACTGTCGTGCTGCGCAGTTGGGCGTTTTCTTAGCGAACCTCAAGAGGGACGCCCAGTCTTTCGCAACAAGGAAGGTTCGGTCGAATGCCGGATCGTGAAGTCACCCTTGGGACTGCGGGGATTTTCGGAATCGCGGTCCGATGAAAAGGCCAGCCACTGTCCGTCCGGGGACCAGGACGGGCGAAAGTCGCCCGCGGCGTTGTTCGTCAGGTTGCGCAGCGCCTTGCTGGCCAAATCCAGCAACCAGATGTCGGCCTGGCCGCTACGGCTGGAGACGAAGGCCAGTGTCCGGCCGTCGGGCGACAGGGCGGCTTGGTCGTCAAAGGCGGGCGAGGCCACCAAGGCTTCCAATCCGCCGCCATCGGGGTGCGCACGGTAGATGTCCGAGTTTCCCGCGCGTCGCGACGTGAACAGCACCCACTTTCCATCGGGTGAGAAGCTGGCGTTGGAATCGAGTTCGGCATGCGGCAGGAACGGCTTGGCATGGCTTCCGTCCGCGTCGGCGATGAAGATGTCGCTATTGAGCGGAGCGAAGCTGGCGAAGGCGATTTCATAGGTCGGCTCCGCCGCCAGGACGGGCAAGCCGCTCCAAGCCAAAGCCAACGTGACGATTGTGCGTGCGAACGTTTTCATGGGTCGCCCCCAATGCTGGGACGACTATCAAGGAGCGCACCCGGCAAGTCCATCGCAGGTTGTGCCCAGAAGCGAACTCTCGACGCGGCTACTTTGCAGGTCGCGCCGGACGCGGCCCGAAGCTATCGCGGAGGCGCCGCCGCTAGCGCCAATCCCCCGCGGCCGCTTGCCACAGCGTCATCGCCGCGATCGCCGCCGTGTCCGCCCGCAGGATGCGCGGCCCCAACGACACAGGAATGACGAACGGCAGGCTCCGCAGGCGCTCGCGCTCCTCCGGAGCGAAGCCGCCCTCGGGGCCGATCAGGATGGCGGCCGGCGCCGAGGTGCCGGCCAGCGCCTCGGTCATGCCCTTGGCGTCGCCGCCTTCGTCGCAGAAGATCAGTCGGCGCTCGGGATCCCAGCCGTCGAGGATCTTGTCCAGCTTCATCGGGTCGTCGATCATCGGCACGTCCAGGCGGCCGGTCTGCTCGGCGGCCTCGATGGCGATGGCGTCCAGGCGCCCCAGCTTGAGGAAGTCGACATTGGTCCGCCGGGTCTGGGTCAGGCGCACCCGGCGCGCGCCCAGCTCGGCGGCCTTCTCGACGATGGTCTCGACCCGGCCGCGCTTGACCATGGCGATCACCAGGTCGAGGTCGGGTGCGTGGGGCCTCACAGCGCAGCAGGCAGCCGCGCTTTCCGGCCTCGGTCAGGCTGCAGCGCCACTCGCCGTGCTGGCCGTTGAACGCCAGGATCTCGTCGCCGACATTGAGCCGCATCACGGCGGTCAGGTATCGCGACTGGTCGACGTTGGGCGCGACGCCGGCGCCGGTCTTGAGCGGGTGGGGAACGAAAAGACGGATCATGCCGCTCTTCTAGCGCAACTGAACCGGACGGGGGTAGGCTCCAGACATGAGCAAGCTCGAAGACTACGAAGCCGAACTCCGTGACCTGCAACTGGCGTTGATCAGCCTGCAGCGGCAGGCGATCAAGGAAGGCTGGAAGACCGTCACGATCTTCGAGGGCCGCGACGCCGCCGGCAAGGACGGGGCCRTCGCCCGCCTGACCGAGCACGCCCACCGCCGCGCCACCCAGGTGATCTCCCTGCCCGCCCCCAGCGACYGCGAGCGTAGCGAGTGGTACTTCCAGCGCTATGCCCGCCACCTGCCCGCCGCCGGCGAGGCCGTGGTCTTCAACCGCTCCTGGTACAACCGGGCCGGGGTCGAGCGGGTGATGGGCTTTTCCTCCCCGCACGAGCAGGAGCAGTTCCTGCGCGACGTGCCGGCCTTCGAGCTGATGCTGGTGGAGAACGGGGTCAAGCTGAGCAAGTTCTGGCTGGACATCGACCAGGAGACCCAGGCCGAGCGCCTGAAGGCCCGCCGCGAGGATCCGCTGAAGGCCTTCAAGGTCAGCGACCTGGACGCCGTGGCCCAGACCAAGTGGGACGACTATTCGGCGGCCCGCGACGAGATGCTGATCCGCACCCACTCCACGCCCGCCCCCTGGATCTGCGTGCGCGCCAACCACAAGAAGGCCGCGCGGCTCAACATCCTGCGCTGGCTGCTGCACGCCTCGGCCCCGAAGAAGCTGCTGAAGGGGATCAAGCGACCGGACCCGGAAGTCATCTTCAAGTTCGAGCCGACGGCGCTGACGGACGGGCGGCTGGCGCGCTGACGCGGGCTTGCGCTTCAAGCTGAGCCGCATAGCATCGCGGCCATGAAGCGCCTTGCCCTCTTCGCCGTCGCCGGCCTCGTCGGCGTCCTGCTGGTTTCGGTTCCCGTCAGGGCGCAGATTCACGAGCGCATCTACCCCGCTCCCACCGCCCCGTTCGACCCGTCAGGCCTGCCGGCCGGCGCGGTGATCGACAGCGTGCGGACGGCCGACGGCCTGCTCCTCAAGGGCGTCGAGATCGCACCGCGCGACGGCAAGCCGACCTTCCTAGTGTTCCACGGCAACGGCTCGGCCGCGACCCGGTCGATGGAATGGCTCGCGCCCCTGATCGCCGAAGGCTACGGCGTGGTGGCGGCGGAGTACCGCGAGTACAGCGGCAATCCGGGCCGAGCCAGCGAGACGGGCCTGGCCGCCGACGCCGACGCGTTCTTCGCCAGGGCCCGCGCCGTGGCGGGCGGCGGCAAGCTGATCGTGGTGGGCCACAGCCTGGGCGGCGGCGTCGCCTTCGGCCTGGCCCGGCGGCAGACGCTGGACGCCCTGGTGACCATCGGCGCCTTCACCGATCTTCGGACCATGGCGCCCGCCGCCGCCCGGTGGATGATCGCCGACCGCTACGACAACATCGGCGCGGTCGCCACGTTGGACGAGCCCTATTACGTGATCCACGGCACGGCGGACGAGGTGATCCCGTTCGCCCACGGCGAGGCGCTGCGGCGGGCGGCGACAGCGGCGCACAAGGCCGGCGCGCAATTCACGATCCGCGGGGCCGGCCACTCGCCCGACGGCGCGGACATCTCGGCGATCCTTCGCGCCGTCGCGGCCAAGACCGAAAGCGCCGGCGGACCGGTGAAGGTCCCGCTTCCCGCGACGGTTCAACTGACCCCGTTCTAGTCGGGCCTAGTCAGCGTCCCACTCGAACGCCGCGTCCAGCCAGTTGCCAAGCCGCCCGTCGGGCCGCGCCAGGGCGAAGATCCGCGCCATCTCGGCGTCGGACAGGGCGAAGTCGAAGATGTCGAAGTTCTCGGCCAGACGGGCGGGGTTCTTGGTCCGCGGGATGGTCGCGATACGTTGCTGGACCTGCCAGCGCAGGGTCACCTGGCCCGGGGTCTTGCCGTGGGCCTCGCCGATCTCGATCAGCACCGGGTCGTCGGCCACCTTGCCCTGGGCCAGGGGCGACCAGGCGGTGATGGTCGAGCCCATCGCCTTGGCCTTGGCGATCACGGTCTTCTGCGACAGGTAGGGATGGTACTCGACCTGGTTGGTGGCGATCGGGGCCTCCGAGGCCGCCTGGGCCTTGGCCATCAAGGCCGAGGGGAAGTTCGACAGGCCGATGGCGCGGGTCAAGCCCCGGGCGTGGACGTCGTTGAGCGCCGCCATGGTTTCGGCCAGGGCCGGCTTCGGCTTGGGCCAGTGCAGCAGCAATAGGTCGACCTGGGGCGCCTTCAGGCGCTTGAGGCTGCCCTCGACCGACCGCTGCAAATCGCCTTGAGCAAATTGGTCGACCCAGACCTTGGTGGTCAGGAAGATCTCGTCGCGCGGCACGCCGGTCGCCGCCAGGGCCGCGCCGACATCCTGCTCGTTGCGATAGGCCTGGGCGGTGTCGATGTGGCGGTAGCCCAGCGCCAGGGCCTTCTCGACCAGCGGCTGGGCGGCGCCGTCGTCCAGCTGCCAAGTGCCCAGGCCGATGACCGGCATGGCCACGTCGCCCGCGCGGATGTCGGGGATGGAATGGGGCATGGCGGATCTTCCAGGGCGAGGGGGTAGAAGCTAGAGCCGATATAGGCTCTCGCGAGGCCTGCGTCAGCCGCCGTCGCGAAGTCTCAGGCCTTTGGCCGCGTCGTAGGTCTTGAGCAGCGTCTTGGACGCGGTGGCCCGCCACCGGCGCTCGAGGAAGCGTTCGACCGTGCCGGCGTCGACCCGCGACAGCCGGATCAGGACGTACGGGTAACTCTTGTAGTGGTCGGTGACGTAGAAGGTCTCGGGCTCGGCCTCGATCAGCATCTCCCGCTCGTCGAAGCTGACGCCCGGGCAGACCAGGGTGTCGCCGTCGTCCCAGACGCGGGTCAGGAACTTGCCGTGCGCCTTCAGGCACGGATAGCCGTACGAGGTTCCGTCGGTCACGCCGGGCAGACCGAAGGCGAAGGCGCGCACATCGTCGAAGGTCATGACCAAAGTCCTGGGTCGCCGCTTGCAGCGCGACTATAGGGGGAAGATGGATGCTGAAAACACCCCTTCCCCGTCAGCTCAGAATCTGGCCTCGCCCGTCCTGGTGCTGGGCGCCACCAGCCTGATCGGCGGGTTCATGCTGGCGCGGCTGAACGCGGCGGGGATCACCCCGATCTCGCTGAGCCGGCGGCCGCCCACTGACGACGTCTGCTGGGTGGACGGCGACCTAGCCGATCCGAATCTGGCCGACGAGCTGCCGCCGGTCGCCACGGTGTTCTCGCTGTCGCCGATCTGGCTGCTGCCCCAGGCCCTGCAGGCCTTGAAGGCGCGCGGCATGACCCGGTTGGTGGCGTTCTCCTCGACCAGTCGCTTCACCAAGCAGGACTCGCCCGAGCCCTCGGAGCGCGCCGTGGCCAAGTCGCTGGCCGAATCCGAGGCCAAGGTCGAGGCCTTCTGCGCCGAGCACGGCGTGGCCTGGACGATCCTGCGGCCGACCCTGATCTATGTCGAAGGGCGCGACGCCAATGTCAGCCGTCTGGCCGGCCTGATCCGCCGGTTCAAGGTGCTGCCGCTGTCGGGCCAGGGCGAGGGCCTGCGC
>NZ_JBFTZS010000095.1:0-12248 GCF_056406675.1 Caulobacter sp. P1_B12_2
TGGGGACATGCCCTCGCGGCGTGTCCCCATGAACAAGCGCCGCGCCCACCGGTGGGGACACGCCGCAAGGGCATGTCCCCAGCTGCAGTCAGCCCGCCGACATCTCCGTCACCAGCGTCACCTCATTCGCCGAGCCCAGAACCACCGGCACGCGCTGGTGGAGCTTGGTCGGCTGGATGTCTAGGATGGGGTTCACACCGTCGGTCGACTGGCCGCCCGCCCGCTCGACGATCAGCGACATCGGATTGGCCTCGTACAGCAGGCGCAGCTTGCCCGGCTTGTCGGGTTCGCGGGCGTCCCACGGGTACATGAAGATCCCACCGCGCATCAGGATGCGGTGAACGTCGGCCACCATCGAGGCGACCCAGCGCATGTTGAAGTTCTTGCCGCGCGGACCGGACTTGCCCTGCAGGCAGCCGTCGATATAGGCCCGCACCGGCGGCGCCCAATGGCGCTGGTTGGACATGTTGATCGCGAACTCGGCGGTGTCGGCCGGGATGGCGATCGTTTGGTGGGTCAGCAGCCAGGCGCCGTCGGCGTCGAGCGTGAAGGCCACCACGCCCTTGGAGAGGGTCAGCACCAGCATGGTCTGCGGCCCGTAGACGGCATAGCCGGCGGCCACTTGCAGGCGGCCCGGCAGCAGGAAGTCGGCCTCGGTGGGCGCAACGCCGGCCGGCGCGGGCAGGATCGAGAAGATCGTGCCGACCGAGACGTTGACGTCGATATTGCTGGAGCCGTCCAGCGGATCGAAGGTCACCAGGAAGCCGCCGACGGCGCCGGTGGTCTCGATGACTTCCAATTCCTCGGAGGCCAGGCCCGACACCAGCGGGCAACCCTGCAGCGCGTCGCGCAGGATGTCGTTGGTGATGATGTCGAGCTTCTTCTGCTCTTCGTCCTGGACATTGACCTGGCCGGCCGCGCCCAGGCTGCCCGAGATGGCCCCCGAGGCCACGACCTTGCTGATCTGGGCGCAGGCGCCGGCGATCACCTCGACGACGGCCTTCACCTCTTCGCCAGCCGGCTCCTGGGCGAGCCATCCGGCGAGGTCGGTCAACGTGGTCATACTAGCCTCGTAAGGGGATAAGGATTCGCGAGTGACCTTAGCGGAAGCCTAGGCCTTCCGCTTCATACGCACTTCGCGCACCGTGCCGGTTGAAGAATTCATGACCAGCGTATGGGTGTGCACGAAACCATCTTTATAAGTCACGCCGTCCAGCAGATTGCCCCAGGTGACGCCAGTCGCCGCGAAGATCGCGTCGGCGCGGACGATCTCGTGCAGGTCGTATTTCTTGTCGAGATCGGTGATGCCCCACTTGGCCGCCCGGGCGCGCTCGTCGCCGTTGCGGAACAGCAGGCGTCCCTGGAACTGACCGCCGACGCACTTCAGCGCCGCGCAGGCCAGCACGCCCTCGGGCGCGCCGCCGGAGCCGACATAGAGGTCGATGCCGGTGGTGGGATCGGTGGTGGCGATCACCCCGGCCACGTCGCCGTCGGTGATCAGATAGACCCGCGCGCCCACCGAGCGGACGCTGGCGATGATCTCGGCGTGACGCGGGCGGTCCAGCACGCAGACGGTGATCTGTTCCGGCGCGACGCCCTTGGCCGCGGCCACGGCCTTGATGTTGTCGGCGGGCGACTTGTCCAGGTCGATCACCCCGGCCGGCAGGCCCGGACCGCAGGCGATCTTGTCCATGTAGGTGTCGGGGGCGTTGAGCAGGCTGCCCTTGGGGGCCCAGGCCATCACCGCCAGAGCGTTGGGCATGGCCTTGGCCGTCAGGGTGGTGCCTTCCAGCGGGTCCAGGGCGATGTCGATGGCGGGCCCCTGCCCCGTGCCGACCTTCTCGCCGATATAGAGCATGGGCGCTTCGTCGCGCTCGCCCTCGCCGATCACGATCTCGCCGTCGATGTTGAGCTCGTTTAGCGCGTTGCGCATGGCGTCGACCGCGGCTTGGTCAGCCGCCTTCTCGTCGCCCCGGCCCACCATCGTCCAAGAGGCGATGGCGGCGGCTTCGGTTACGCGGACCGCGTCCAGGACCAGCGCGCGGTCCAGGGTCTTCGAACTCATCAACGTCTCCCAGCCTATGCGAGGCTTTCTGGTCCGACCGCTTGGCGCGGTTCTCAGATGCGCGCGACGCGCAAAAGGCGGGGACGCTCTAGCACGTAGCGGAGTTTTTCGATGCGACTAATCGCGTCGAGGAGATTGGATTCGGGAGTCGCGTGGGTGACGAGCACGATCGGCACGCCGCCCGCTCCCTCGACGGGCTTTTGCAGGAAGCTGTCGATCGAGACCCCGCACTCGGCCAAGGTCTCGGAGATGGCGGCGATGGCGCCGGGCTCGTCGCGAACCATGATCCGCAGATAGGCCTTGCCCACCGAACGAGCCGGATCGACGGCCACGAACGGCTTCAGCTGGCCGGCCGGGGCCTGGAACACCGGACGCTTGGCGCCGGTCATCACGTCGGCGATGTCGGCGGCCACGGCCGCGGCGGTCGGGCCCGCGCCCGCGCCAGGACCCTGGATGAAGATCCGGCCGATCCGCTTGCCCTCGATGAACAGGGCGTTGAGCGCGCCGCCGGCCTGGGCCAGCGGGTGCTCCAACGGCACCAAGGACGGATGCACCTTCACCGACACGCCGTCGTCGCTCTTGGCCGCGCCGGCCACCAGCTTGATGCGATAGCCCAGATCCTTGGCCAACTTGATGTCCAGCAGCTCGACCTCGCTGATGCCCTCGATCTCGGCGGCGGCGAAGTCCGGCGCGCAGCCGAAGGCCAGGGCGGCCAGGATGCTGATCTTGTGGCCGGCGTCGAAGCCGCCGACGTCCATGGTCGGATCGGCCTCGGCATAGCCCAACCCTTGCGCCTCGCGCAGCACGTCGGCGAAGTCGCGGCCGGTCTTCTCCATCTCGCTGAGGATGAAGTTGCAGGTGCCGTTGAGGATGCCCGCGACGCTGATGACCTCGTCGCCGACCATGGCCTCGCGCAGCATCTTCACGGCCGGCGTGCCGCCCATGACCGCCGCTTCGAACAGCAGCGGCGCGTCGTTGGCCTCGGCCAGGGCGGCCAGCTCGGCGCCGTGCTCGGCGATCAGGGCCTTGTTGGCGGTGACCACCGGCTTGCCCAGCTTCAAGGCGGCTTCGACGGCGGCTTTTGCCGGACCGTCCGAGCCGCCGACCAGCTCGACGAACAGATCGACGTCCGGCGACGAGGCCAGGGCCACCGGATCGTCGAACCAGGTCAGGCCCGAGATGTCGACCGTGCGCGGCCGCGACTTCGAACGCGCCGAGACCGCCGTCACCACGGCGCGGTCGCCGGCCGGCGCGAAGTCCGGCTGCTCGGCCAGGAACTGCAACAGGCCTCCGCCGACGGTGCCGAGGCCGGCGACGCCGACGCGCCAGGTTTTCTGGGTCATGCTTGCATTCCTAGTTCGGTCGGCCGAGCAGCGCCCATCCCCGTTTGAGGTCGGCGGCTCAGACCTGTTCCATCTTGTTGTGCGCCTTGGCCAGGATGGTGTCGGCGTTGGCGATGAACTTCTTGACGTTGCGCGCCGCCTGCTTGATCCGCTGCTCGTTCTCGACCAGGCCGATGCGCACATAGCCTTCGCCGTACTCGCCAAAGCCGATGCCGGGCGCCACGGCGACGCCGGCCTCCTCGATCAGCAGGCGCGAGAACAGCATCGAGCCGGCGGCTTCGAACTGCGGCGGGATTTTTGCCCAGGCGAACATAGAGGCCGGCGGGTTGGGAATCTCCCAGCCCGCGCGCTTCATCGATGACACCAGGGTGTCGCGGCGGCCCTTGTAGATGGCGCGGATCTCGTCGACGCAGTCCTGCGGGCCGTTCAGCGCGGCGGCGGCGGCCACCTGCACCGGGGTGTAGGCGCCGTAGTCCAGGTACGACTTCACGCGGGCCAGGGCCGCGCAGATGCGGGCGTTGCCGACCACCATGCCCACGCGCCAACCGGCCATGGCGTAGGTCTTCGACAGCGAATTGACCTCGACGGCGATGTCCTTGGCGCCGTTGACCTGCAGGATCGACGGCGGCGGGTTATCCTCGAAATAGATCTCGCCATAGGCCACGTCGCTGATCACCAGCAGGTCGTGCTTCTTCGCCAGGGCGACGGCGTCCTTGTAGAAGTCCAGGTCCACCGACTGGGCGGTCGGGTTGGACGGGTAGGACAGGATCAGCACGCTGGGCGGCGGCACCGAGTGCTTCACCGCGCGGCTGATGTTGGACAGGTACTGCTCGGGCGTCAGGGCCGGAACGTGGCGGATGACGCCGCCGGCCATGATGAAGCCGAAGGCGTGGATCGGATAGGCCGGGTTCGGACAGATGATCACGTCGCCGGGCGCGGTCAGGGCCTGGGCCAGGTTGGCGAAGCCTTCCTTGGAGCCCAGGGTGGCGATCACCTCGGTGTCGGGGTTCAGCTTCACGCCGAAGCGGCGATCGTAGTAGCCTGCCATGGCCTTGCGCAGACCGGCGATGCCCTTGGACGCCGAATAGCGGCCGGCCTTGGGGTCGCGCGCCGTCTCGATCAGCTTGTCGACGATATGCTTGGGCGTGGGCATGTCGGGATTGCCCATGCCGAAGTCGATGATGTCGGTGCCCTCGGCGCGCAGGCGCGCCTTGATCTTGTTCACTTCTTCGAAGACGTAGGGCGGCAGGCGACGGATGCGGTGGAAATCGGAGGTCATGAAATGCTCATTGCGCCGCAGCGGCGCGCCGGGAGCGGATGTCGGGCATGGATAGACCCCAAGCGGGGTATAGCCAAGCCAGTTACGGGAATTTTATGCCTCCGTCGCCCTATTGGGGCTTGGACGGAGGCGCGGTAGCTCGGTCGCGCGCCGCCTTCGCGAAGGCTTCGGTCGCGGCGCGGTCGGCGTCGGTGGGAATGTCGCTCGGCGGCGCCTTGCCGACCTTGCGGGCCTTGGACGCGTAGCCTTCGGTGTCGGACAGGGTCCAGGTGCTGGGCGCGGTCTCGCGCTTCAGCTGGTCGGCGGCGATCTTTTCGGCGCCGACGGCCTTCTTGAACTCGACGGGCGTGCGCACGTCGGTCGGGATCGCCGGGATGTCGATGAAACGCGGCGACTTGGCGTGCTTGGAGTCCTTGGCCGCGGCGTTGGCCCCGGCGGCCACGGGCGAGCTGGGATCCGCCGGCGGCGGCGTGAACGGCGACATCGACGAGATCGACGACATCGATGAAGCGCACGCGGTCAGTCCCGCCAGCAGGCCCACCAGGGCCGCGCCGCGAAAGAGTACGCCAAGACGTACGATTTTACCGGTTTCGACGTTCATCTTGTCTGAGGTCTTATGCGATGATCGCGGCGAGCGAAAGGCCATCTGAACCGTTCAAGGCGAGATGGTTTGAGACAAGACGGCGGAAGGAAGTCCATGGCCACGACCGAAACTCCCCCAAAGCCGCGCAAAAAGCCCGCCGCCAGGGCCGAAGCGGCGCCGACGGCCGCAAAGGCGAGGAGCAAGGCCGCGCCCAAGGCGCCGCCCAAGGTCGATCCGGAACCGGCCTCGCGCGCCCAGGCCGCCGAATCGGCCACCCGGCCGGAGCACCCGGCGCCGCCGGCTTCCAGCGCCCTGCCCGACTTCGAGGCCTTCCTGTCGCCCGACCAGCGCCAGATGCTGGAGACGCTGTCGGCCAACCTGGCCCGCGCCGCCGTCACGGCCCAGGGCGCGATCGCCGAGGCCGCCCTGCGCCAGGCCGACCGGCCCGCCGCCCTCAGCCCAGACCCCTTCCACGTCGGCCCCGCCTTCAACGAGGTCATGACCAGCCTGGCCGCCCAGCCCGACCGCCTTCTGCGGGCCCAGGCCGACCTGTTCAGCCGCTATATGGACCTGTGGCAGTCGGCGGCCCGCAAGATGACCGGCGAGCCGACCCAGCCCGTGGTCGCCCCCGCCCAGGGCGACAAGCGGTTCAGCGATCCCGACTGGGCGTCCAACCCGATGTTCGACATGATGAAGCAGAGCTACCTGCTGTCGTCGAACTGGCTGAACGACCTGGTCTCACAGGCCGAAGGCGTCGATCCGAGCGCCAAGCGCCGGGTCGGATTCTTCACCAAGATGCTGACCGACGCGTTCTCGCCGTCGAACTTCCTGATCTCCAATCCCGCCGCCCTGCGCGAGGTGATGCAGAGCAAGGGCGAGAGCCTGGTGCGCGGCATGGAGAACTTCGCCGCCGACCTGGAGCGCGGCGGCGGCCAACTGGCGATCAGCCAGACAGACCTCGCCAAGTTCAAGGTCGGCGAGAACGTCGCCACCGCCTCGGGCAAGGTCGTCTACCAGAACGACATCCTGCAGCTGCTGCAGTTCGCCCCCACCACCGAGACGGTGCACGAGATCCCGCTGCTGATCTTCCCGCCGTGGATCAACAAGTTCTACATCCTGGACCTGCGCCCCGAGAACTCGATGATCCGCTGGCTGACCGGCCAGGGCTTCACGGTGTTCGTCGCCTCGTGGGTCAATCCCGACAACCGCCAGGCCGACAAGACCTTCGAGGACTACATGTTCGAGGGGATCTACGACGCCACCCAGCAGGTCATGACCCAGGCCGGCGTCGATAGGGTCAACACCGTCGGCTACTGCATCGGCGGCACCCTGCTGTCCTGCGCCCTGGCCCACATGGCCGCCAAGGGCGACAAGCGGATCAATTCAGCCACGTTCTTCGCCGCTCAGCAGGACTTCTCCGAGGCCGGAGACCTGTTGCTGTTCACCGACGAGGCCTGGATCAAGACCATCGAGGAGCAGATCGACCGCCAGGGCGGCTACCTGCCCAGCCAGTCGATGGCCGACACCTTCAACAGCCTGCGGGGCAACGACCTGATCTGGTCGTTCTTCATCAACAACTACCTGATGGGCAAGGAGCCCCGGCCGTTCGACCTGCTGTTCTGGAACGCCGACCAGACGCGCATGCCCAAGGCCCTGCACCTCTACTATCTGCGCAACTTCTACAAGGACAACGCCCTGACCCAGGGCCACCTGACCCTGGGCGGCGAGGCGCTGGACCTGTCGAAGGTCAAGACGCCGATCTATGTGCAGTCGTCCAAGGACGACCWCATCGCGCCCTATCGCAGCGTCTATCGCGGCGCGCGGGCGTTCGGCGGGCCGGTGACCTTCACCATGGCCGGCTCGGGCCACATCGCCGGGGTGATCAACCATCCGGACGCCAACAAGTACCAGCACTGGACCAACGAGCACCTGCCCGGCTCGGTCGAAGGCTGGCGGGCCGGCGCGGTCGAGCATCCCGGCTCGTGGTGGCCACACTGGGCGACATGGCTCAAGGCCAGGTCCGGCAAGCAGATCCCCGCCCGCGACCCGGCCAAGGGCGTCCTCAGCCCGATCGAGGACGCCCCCGGCAGCTATGTGCGCGTGCGGTCGAACGCCGAGGCTTAGCCAGGTCCCGGCCTAGATCAGCCCCACCTCGTAGGCCAGCTCGACCGGCATCGCTTCGGCGACGTCGATCAGCGGCTGCACGCGTTGCAGATGTTCGGTGAAACGCGGATCCCGGCGGAAACGCTCGGCGTCCTGGGCGGTGTCGAAGGACGAGATCAGCACGACCACGCCCTTGGCCGGCGACTTCAGCATGCGGCTGCCGCGCACGCCCTGGACCTGGCCCCGCACGCGCAGGAACTGAGCGTGCTGCAGCGCGACGAACTCGTCGAACTTGCCGGGCTTGGTCTGGATGATGCTGATGCTGAAGACCGGCGGGTCGGACAAGGCGGCGGCGACCGTGGCGTGGTCGGGGACGGTCAGAGTGGTCATGCTGGCTCCTGAAGGGCGTTGCCGTGGAAGGAGCTCCTCGTGTAAAACCTCAACCAAAGTTGAGGTCAAGCGCGAATGTCCAAACCCGATTTCGCCTTTGCCGGCGGCACGCTGAGCGTCGGCGAAGTGGCCAAGCGCAGCGGCGTGGCGGTCTCGACCCTGCACTTCTACGAGACCAAGGGCCTGATCCGCAGCTTGCGGACGGAAGGCAACCAGCGGCGCTATCCGCGCGGGATTCTGCGGCGAGTGGCGGTGATCAAGGTCGCCCAGCGCACCGGCATCCCGCTGGCCTCCATCCAGGCCGCCCTGGCCCGCCTGCCCGACGGCCGCGCGCCGACCGCCGAGGACTGGGCCCAGTTGTCGGGCGCGTGGCGGGCGGAACTGGACGAGCGCATCCGTCGTCTCACCCAGCTTCGCGACCAGATGGACGACTGCATCGGCTGCGGCTGCCTGTCGCTGAAGGCCTGCCCGCTCCGAAACCCGCAGGACGCCCTGGCCGCCCAGGGGGCCGGGCCGCGGCTTCTCGAGCCCAACGCGGAGTAGCGCCGCCTCATCGACCCCTGTTCGCCTAAAACTCGCCGAGATTCCGGCCCAGCTTGCCGGCATGGGACTCAATCGCCGGACCGCACTAGGGATGCTGGTCGCGACGCCGATCTTCGGCGCGAGCGAGGCTTTCGCGCGCCCCGTTCCCGCGCCCAGCGGCGAACGCCTGGCCGAGGCCGCGCGCAGCCAGGTCGGCGTCACCAAGGCCTATGATCCCAGCTATCGCGCGATCCCCTACCCCAATGGCGACGTGCTGCGCTCGACGGGCGTCTGCGCCGACGTTCTGGTGCGCGCCGCGCGCGACGCCTGGCGGGCCGACCTGCAGCAGCTGGTCCACGAGGACATGACCCGTAACTTCGACGCCTACCCCTCGCGGCGCGCCTGGGGGCTGAAGGGACCGGATTCCAATATCGACCATCGCCGAGTGCTGAACCTGGAGACCTATTTGGTCCGCCAGAAGGCCCTGGTGACCCGCGCCTCCGCCAAGGCCGCCGGCGACAGCTTCGACGATCCGCTCCCAGGCGACATCCTGACCTGGAGGGTCTGGGGCGGCCGTCCGCACATCGGCGTGGTCAGCGAAGGCCCCGACCGCGTGCGGGTCGTCCACAACATCGGCGGCGGCGCGCGCGAGGAGCCGCTGTGGATGTTCAAGCTCCACACGGCCGTGGCGCACTACCGCTGGCGGGCGTAAGCGACCACCGACGACGAAGCCTAAAGCCCCGCGCCTTCCTTCAGGCCCAGCATGAGGTTGAGGTTCTGGACCGCCGCGCCGGAGGCGCCCTTGCCGAGGTTGTCGAGCAGGGCCACCAGGCGGACCTGGCCGCTGGTTTCCGAGCCGAACACGAACAGCTTCAGACGGTTGGTGTTGTTCAGACCTTCTGGATCGAGCGTGGTCAGGCTCTTGGCCTCGTTGAGCGACGCCACTTCGACGAAGGCCTCGCGGGAATAATGATCCGCCAGGGCCTCGTGAATCTCGGTCACGGACACGCTGCCGTTCAGCATGCCTAGGTGCAGCGGCAGCTCGACCAGCATGCCCTGGGCGTAGCGCCCGACGGCCGGCGTGAAGATCGGCCGGGTCAGCAGGCCGCCGTGCGACTGGATCTCGGGCAGGTGCTTGTGGTTCAGGCCCGTGGCGTAGATCCGGTACGGGACCTTGGTGTAGTTCGGCGAGGTCTCGTCCTCGAACTCGGCGATCATCGCCTTGCCGCCGCCGCTGTAGCCCGACACGGCGTTGAACGAGATCGGCAGGTCGGCGGCGATGATGTCGGCCGAGACCAGCGGGCGCACCAGGGCGATGGCGCCGGTCGCGTAGCAGCCGGGGTTCGAGACACGGGTCGACCAGGCGATCTTGCCGCGCTGCGCCCTGTCCAGTTCCGGGAAGCCGTAGGTCCAGCCGGCCGCGGTGCGGTGGGCGGTCGAGGCGTCGATCACCTTGACCTTCGGATCCTCGATCAGCGCCACGGCTTCCTTGGCCGCGTCGTCGGGCAGGCACAGGATCACCGCGTCGGCGCCGTTCAGCATCGCCTTGCGAGCTTCAGGGTCCTTGCGCTTGTCCGGATCGATCGAGACCAGCTGCAGGTCCTTGCGGCCGACCAGGCGCTCGCGGATCTGCAACCCGGTGGTGCCCGCTTCGCCGTCGATGAAGACCTTGGGGGCCATGCGCCCTCCCGTAACCCGAACCTTGAGGAGCGGACGATCTATCCTACTCCGGTGGTCAGCGAAACGGATCTTTGGGCCGCGCCTAGCGGGTTTGTTGCGCCGCAGCAGTCCGGGCGGCGGCTTCAGCGCCCAGAACCATGTCGGCGATGGCCCGAGACAGCTTCCGCGTCCCCTCCCCGCGCGCGTCCAGATGGTCGCTGTCGACGAAGAACGAGTCCTCGTAGGTCTCGTCGTCATAGGTATTGAGCAGCTTGATCGGCACCGTCCACGGAAACAGCTCGAGCACCTCGATARGCTCGCGGAAGAGCACGCTGGACCGGGTGTTCAGGGTGTTGCGATAGAACGAGGTCACCGGCGGGATGACGATCGTCACTTGATGCCCCAGGCGGTTGGCGAGGGCCAGGATCTTCAGCAGGTAGTAGTCCGCCCCGGACTCGTAGTTGTGCTTGATGTGGGACAGCAGGCGGGTCTTGAACTCCGAGGCGTCGACCGCGCCCTTGTAGTTCGGCAGGAAGCCGGCGCGGCCGTCCAGGCCGGCGACCTCCTCGATCAAGGTGGCGGCCATGCCCTCCTGCAACTGTTGGGTCAGGGCCTGGGCCAGCTGGTTGAGACGGTCGGACTGGTACTCGACCTCCAGGTCGAACAGGGCGCTGAACRACGGGCCGATGTCGCCCTCGTTTGGGCTGCGCTCCAGCATGCTGCCCGGCGAGAACACCGAATAGAACAGCACCAGGTTCTTGAGGTTCGGGCAGAGCGTGACGGTCCGCTGGTACAGCGAATAGCAGTGCTTCAGGTCCAGCGACCGGTAGCAGAGATTGAACGAGTTCGGGATGTAGGCCGGGTCGAAGGCGTAGTCGCCGTGCGACGAGCCCAGGACCATGGTTTCAAGGGTGTCGCGCGCCTGCTCCAGCATGACGCGTTTCGCGCCCAGCTGCAGGATCGACTCCCTGACGGCCTGACTGACTTCCATGACGCCCTCGACATCCGCTGCGAGATGGAACGGCGTCAGCAAGCGTGACAGCGGCCATCGATCGGGCCGCAAGGTACCGGTAGATTCGGGGTTTCAGGCAAAAAAAGAGGCCGCGGAAACCGCGGCCTCTTTCTTGAGTGCTGAAACGCTTAGCGCTTCGAGAACTGGAAGGAACGGCGGGCCTTGGCCTTGCCGTACTTCTTACGCTCGACGACGCGGCTGTCGCGGGTCAGGAAGCCGTGCGGCTTCAGCAGCGGGCGCAGGCCCGGCTCGTAGTAGGTCAGGGCCTTGGACAGGCCGTGACGCACGGCGCCGGCTTGACCCGACAGGCCCGAGCCTTCGACGGTGACGACGATGTCGAACTGGCCTTCGCGGTCGGTGACCTGCAGGGGCTGAGCGATCATCATCCGCAGCACGGGACGGGCGAAGTACACTTCTTGATCGCGACCGTTGATCGTGATCGAGCCCTTGCCGGGCTTGATCCAGACGCGGGCGATCGCGTTCTTGCGCTTGCCGGTCGCGTAGGCGCGGCCTTGGGCGTCGATCTTCTGGACGGCGGGAGCGGCAGCTTCCGGGTTGCTGGACAGGCTGGCCAGCGCGTCAAAGCCTTGAGCTTCAGACATGACTTAGGCGCTCCGGGTGTTCTTGGCGTTGCGCGAAGCGAAATCGATCGCTTCCGGGCTCTGCGCTTGGTGCGGGTGCTCACCGTTGTTGTAGATGAGCAGGTGGGTCAGTTGCTTGCGCGCCAGGGGGCTTTCCTTGGGCAGCATGCGCTCGACGGCCTTTTCGAGGACGCGTTCCGGGAAGCGGCCTTCCAGCAGCTTGCGCGGGGTGGTCGACTTGACGCCGCCCGGGTGACCGGTGTGGCGATAGTAGATCTTGTCGTCCATCTTCTTGCCGGTGAACTTCACCTTGTCGGCGTTGATCACGACGACGAAGTCGCCGCAGTCGACGTTCGGGGTGTAGTCAGCACGATGCTTGCCGCGAAGGCGCATCGCGATGAACGTCGCCAGACGACCGACAACGGCGTCTTGAGCGTCGACCACGATCCACTTCTTCTCGACCTCGGCGGGCTTCAGGGAAGCCGTGGTCTTTTGCATGGGATTGATCCGTATTCCTTGTGCGTCAGGGGCCAAGGAAACCGGCTCCGTCTGCGTGAGGGGCGGCAGGTACAGGAGGGTTCGCGCACTGTCAACAATGGGTGCGCAAGAAAGTGCGCAAACCCTTACAGGATAAGGGATTTCGTGTTTAGGTATCATGATACCACATTACTTCTCCTCACCCGTGAAACGGGGGAGGTGGCGCGATGCGAA
>NZ_JBFTZS010000096.1:0-12204 GCF_056406675.1 Caulobacter sp. P1_B12_2
GCGCTGTTCGAGGAGGTGTTGCGGGCCCTGAACAGCGCCTTGCGCCGGCGGACCAGCACCAGGATGTCGCCGGGATGGGCCGGCCGCCACTGGCGGGTCTCCTTGTCGAACACCGCGTCGCCGCGGGCGATCAGGGCCTGGATCTCGATGGCGATCTTCTCGGCCAGGCGGCGGTTGGCGCCGTGCTCGCTCTCGGCGTCGAGGGGGGCGTCCCAGGCCTCGCGCTCCTCGCCGGGCAGCTCGCGCTCCAGCGGCCACAGGTCGACGCAGCCCTTGTGGTCGACGCGGAACGGCGTGTGACGCACCAGGTCCTCGCCCGCCGGGGCCGGTACGCCCGAGCGGGTCTCGGGGGCCGAGAACAGGGCGTCGACGAAGCTCAGCACCTCCACCGTCGAGCGGTACGAGGTGATCAGCGGCACGGACTTGCCGATCCGCCCGACGTCGGTGATCTGAGCGATGTAGCTCTGGGTCTCGGCCAGCAGGCGTTGCGGGTCGGCCCCCTGAAACGAATAGATCGACTGCTTCTCGTCGCCGACCACGAACAGGGTGCGGGCGTCCTGGGTCTCGCCCTGGTGCGAGGCCCGCCAGCGCACCGCGCCCGCGCCGGCGAAGAAGTCAGAGGTCAGGGCGCGCAGGATCGCCCACTGCTCGGGGGCGGTGTCCTGGGCCTCGTCCAGCAGGATGTGGTCGATGCCGCCGTCCAGCTTGTACAGCACCCAGGCCGCGTCGACCTTCTCGGTCAGCAACAGTTTGGTCTTGTCGATCAGGTCGGCGAAGTCGAGCGCGCCCCGGGCGTCCTTCTCGATCTGGTGCGAGGTGACGTAGAGGGCGGCCAGGCGCAGGGCGTCGCTGCTGTCCTCGGCCACCCGGGCGGCGCGCAGCCATTCGCGGGCCTCGGCCAGGCGCTCCTGCTCGGCCAGCAGGCGCTCGCGAAGGTCCTCATGAGCCTTCAGGCCCGAGGTCTTGGCCGGCCAGGTGGCGGGCGTGCCGGCGCCCTTCTCGGTGAACAGCGCCGCCAGGGCCTGGTCGAGATCGGCGTCGGGATCGCCGGCCACGGCCCGAAGCTGGCCGGCGCACTTGATATCGGTCTTGGTGCCGTTCAGCAGAACGTCGGCGACCGAGCGCCACAGGTCGCGGTCCAGTTCGGCCATCGCCTCGGCCATGACGTCCTCGACGCTGCTGGCCCCGTAGTGGAAGCCGCAGACCTTCCAGACGTCGTCGACCGCGCCCTGCAGGCCGCCGACCTTGTCCAGATACTCGCCGATCGCCCCGCGCTGACTTTCGAAGGTGGCGAACATCGCCTCGAAGCTGGCGAAGTCCAGGGCCACCGAGAACCGGGCATAGGCCACCGCGAAGGCGTCGTCGTGGTCGGTGACATAGGTCGCCACCTGCCGCAGCGCGCCCTGGGCGATGGCGGCCGAGGCGCTGTCGTCCATCACCTGGAAGCCCGGCGACACCCCGGCCTCCAGCGGGAAACGCCGCAGCAGCTTCTCGCAGAAGGCGTGGATGGTCTGGATCTTCAGCCCGCCCGGCGTCTCCAGCGCCTTGGCGAACAGGCCCCGGGCCTCGGACAGGTTCTTGTGGCTGAAGCTGGTGGGATCGCGGCCCTCCAGTGCGCCCAACTGCTCGCGCAGCTTGACGTCGGGGGTGACGCACCATTCGCCCAGCCGCTCGAACAGCCGCCGCTGCATCTCGGCGGCGGCGGCCTTGGTGTAGGTCACGCACAGGATCGCCTCGGGCGTCGAGCCGGCCAGCAGCAGCCGCGCGACCCGGTCGATCAGGGTCTTGGTCTTGCCCGAGCCGGCATTGGCCGTGACGAAGGCCGAGATCGCCGGGTCGGCGGCGATGCGCTGGGGGTCGGGTTGCAAGGTCAGGGCGTCGGACATGGTCAGGCCCTCCCTCTGTGGCCAGGGCTATCGCAGATCGCCAAGACGCGGTTGTCATCCCGGACGAGCGCGCAGCGCGAAGATCCGGGACCGACACGTGAACGCAGGCGCTTCCGGCGGTCCCGGATCTGCGCTTCGCTTGTCCGGGATGACAAGATTTTTGCGTACCAGCTATTTGCAATACCCCTCGCCCACAGGAGGAGGGACTGATTGAGCAGGGCGAGGCTCACTCCGAACCCTCCCCGTCATCGCCGCTGGTCGACCATTCGAACACCCGCGCCAGGTGGCCGTAGTCTCCCACGTGGTCATGCACGAACTGTGGAGCGACGCGGGAGAGATAGGGCTGGTTCGGATTGTCGTAGCGCTCGATCAGCTCGCGCAGGCCGTTCAGCGCCTTGATCGCCGCCTCCTGGCTGTCGATCCCGGCGGCGGCCCGCACCTCCTCGACGCCCGCCGGCTTGCGGCCGGTGACCCGCAGATAGGTCAGGTCGCCCGGCTCGCGGGGGCCGATGTCCTTGAACCCGCCTTCACGCAGGATGGCGGCGGTCAGGGTCAGCTGGGGCGAGAAGCCGGTCTCGACCTGCTTCTTCGACGGCGCGGCGCCGGTCTTGTAGTCGAGGATGTGGGCCAGGCCATCGGCGGTGGGTTCGATGCGGTCGGCCTTGGCGGTGACGGTGAACGGCCGGCCGCCGATGTCGAAGGTCAGCGCGCCGGCGGCTTCCACGACGATGCGTTCGGCTCCGGCGCGGCGACGGGTCTCCAGGTCGGCGACCCACAGGGCGGCCTCGCGGGCCAGGGCGCGTTCGCGGGCCAGGGCGGCGGGCGGCATGCCGGCTGCTTCCAGTTCGCCCAGATAGAGGCCGGCGAAGATCTCGGCGGCGTTCGGCGGCACCGGGCCGGGATGGTCCAAAGCGAAGGTCTCGAACGCCGCGTGGATCGCCGTGCCGCGCGCCCGCGCCTCGACCGGCTCGTCGGGGCGGTCCAGCGGATAGAGCTTGAGGATGTCGCGGGCCCAGACGGCGTAGGGGTCGCGGGTCAGGGCCTCGACCCGGGTGACGGCCATCTTGCGCGGACGGTCGGCGACCGGCGGGGTCGGGGCGGGGCGCTTGATCGGATCGTAGGGGCCGGGCGCGTCGAGATCGCGGGCCCAGGCTAGCACGTCGGGGCGTTCGGTCAGGGCCAAGCCGGCGCCGCGCGCCAGGGTCTTCAGCCGCCACAGCCAGCGGCTCTCGACGGCCGGCGCGCCGCCGCGCCGCTCGCTGTGGACCAGGATCACGTCGGGCGCGCAGGCGGCCTGGGCGAAGTCGTGGGCGGTCAGGCCGATGCGGCGCTCGGGCGGCGGCAATTCCAGCTTGGCGCGCATGGGCCGCGACAGGAACGGGTCGATCGGCGCGCCGCGCGGCCAGATCCCCTCCTCCAATCCGGCCAGGATCAGCCGGTCGGCCCGCACCATCCGCGCCTCGATGGCCCCGAAGATCCGCAGGCGCGGATGGGTGGCGCCGCCGGTGCGCAGGGTCTCCTCGTTGACCATCCGATCGAACAGGTCGGCGAAACCGATGGCCGAGGCGGGCGGCAGGGCGACGCCGTCGGTGATCAGCGACGACAGCAGGCCCGCCAGGCTCTCGCCCGCCGAGCCCGCCCACAGGTCGGTCGGGTCGGCCAGGGCCTCCAGGGCCTCGACCAATGCGCGGGCCGCCGCCGCCGGCTGTCCGGCCTTGGGATCGGCGACATAGGGCGCTGCCACCCGGTGGGCGGCGGCCAGCACGCGCTCGACCAGGGCCTTGGCGTCGGGATGGTCCTTCAGCCGTTCCAGAAGTTGGGCGGCGTCGCGAGGGGCGGGGCCGCGCAGGCCCTTCAGCTCCAGGTCGCGGGTGACCTCGACATCGCCGCGCAGGAGCGGGTGCTTGGCCACGGCCAGCAGGCGCACCGGATCCAGCCGGTCCACGGCCAGACCCGCCACGTGCTGGGCCAGGATCGCGGCGGGGCTGGCGGCCAGGGGCGCGCCGGCCGAGCTGTCGGGGATCACGCCCCAGCGCACCAGCCGGGCGTTGACCCGTCGGGCCAGCTCCTGGTCGGGGGTGACCATGGCGGCGGTCAGGCCGGGGGTCTCCAGCGCCTCGCGCAGCAGCAAGGCGCAGGCGACGGCGGCCTCCTCCTCGGTGCGGGCGTTGACCAGGGACAGGCCCTTCAGCCCCTCCTCGATGGGGTCCAGGCCGGGGGCTTCGGCGCGCAGGCGGTCGATCTGGGCCAGCCAGTCGGCGGTGGCCTGGGCCGGTCGCAGGGCCTCGTTGATCAGGCGGCGGCGCCAGCGGCCCCGGCTGTCGGCCTCGGGCCACCAGGGACGGACGTCGGCGCGGGTGACCTCGGCGCCGTCCAGCAGGCGCTTCATCGCCCCCTGCGGATGCTGTTCGCCCTGCACGCCCTCGATCTGGTCCCAGGCGTCGTCGGCCAGGCCGTCGTCCAGGCCCGGCAGCACGACCGCGCCCTGCGGCAGGCCGGCGATCACCCGCAGCAGCCGGGCGGTGGCCGGGGCCGTGCCGGTCGAGCCGGCGGCGATCAGCACGCCCTGCGGCGGGTTCTCTTCCCATTGGTCCGAGAGCGCATTGAGCAGCCGGACCCGCCGGTCGCTGACGTCGATCAACCCCATCTCGTCCAGGCGCTTGGGCCAGGCGGTCAGCACCGCTTTCAGGAACCGGGCGGAGACCTGCCAGTGTTGGGCCAGGTCGCCTTCGGCCAGGCCGTCCAGGCGGCCGTCGTCGGTGATCACTTCCTCGATCTGGCAGCTGTCGAGGAACTCGGCGAGGGCCTTGGCCATCTCCAGCGCCTGGCCGGCCTGGGGTTGGAATGACAGCAGATGGCTGTTGTCGGCGACCAGCCGGGCCAGCTCGAACCGGCGGCGGCGCGAGGAGACGGCGGGCGGGAGGTCGAGGGAGAGTTCGCCCGGTTCGAACGGCGGCTCGCCCTCGTCCAGGTCGCCCAGGGGCCGGATCTGCGGCAGCAGCAGCGCCCTGCCGCCGCCCGCAGACACGAAGGCGTCGGCCAGGGCGCGGGCGCCGCGGCGGGTGGGGGTCAGGACGGTGGCGGCGGGCAGGGCCTCGGGTCCCAGCGGCGCCAGGGCCTCCAGCAGTCCGCGCGCCAGGTCCTCGACGAAGGGCCGGTGGGCGGGGATCGAGAACCAGCGCGGCCCTGTACGATCGAAGGGGGGGCGATCGAAGGGGCCGGGCATGGTCAGGTTCTTCCGGCCAGCCGCGCCTCGGCGATGTCCCGCGCGCCGGGGTCGCCGACGTGCATCCAGACACCCCGCGGCGCGACGCCGTGCACGCGGTGGTCGGCGGCCAGGGTCCGCCAGATCGGCGTCAGAGAGAACGGACCGTCCGGACCGTCGGTCACGATCTGGGGCTTGGTGATATGGACGCCGACATAGACCAACGGCCCGGTTTCGCCGGCGGTCTTGAAGCGGACGGAGCCGTCATCCTCCAGAAAGACGTCGCCCGTGTCGTGGAAGCCCAGCGACTGCGCGGTCGAGGCCAGCATCAGGCAGACGTCCATCCTGGACGGGTCCCAGGCGCGGGCCATCGCCTCGAGGGCCGGCTCGTCCTCGATCCAGACCGAGTCGATATTGACCACCCAGACCGGATCGTCGCCCAGCAGCGGCAGGGCGTGCTTGACGCCGCCGCCGGTCTCCAGGGCCTGGGGCCGCTCGTCGGAGATGACGATGCGGGGCAGGGGGTGAGCGGCGACGCGCGCGGCGAGATGCGCCTCCAGCCGGTCGGCGAAATAATGGACATTGACCACGGCGGTCTCGACCCCGGCGGCGGCCAGGCGGTCCAGCATGTGGTCGATCAGCGCCTTGCCGCCGACCTCGACCAGGGCTTTCGGCCGGTCGTCGGTCAGGGGGCGCATGCGGGTGCCCAGGCCCGCGGCCAGGACCATGGCGATCTTGGGGGCTTCTGGGGGCGCGCTCATCGACGGAACTCCGAGGGCACGTACTTGTCGAACCAGGCCTTCAGTTCCGCCATGGCCGGATCGTCCAGATTGCGCTCCAGATAGCGCCAGGTGCGCGGCATGTAGGCCTCGTACTGCGGCCGGCCTAGCAGGGCCTGGCGGGCGAACACCCGGCCCAGGATCCGCGCGGCGTTGGAGGCGGCCAGGTAGCGGTCCAGCATGGCCTGCTCCAGCTCCGGCGACACGTCGCGGCGGGCGTCCTGCAGCAGGTGGGTCAGGTCCCAGGCCGGGTGGGCGCGCAGGGCGTCCTGGAAGTCCAGCAGGCCGACGCGGGCCACGCCCTCGCGGCCGGGCAGCCACAGCAGGTTCTGGGCGTGATAGTCGCGGTGGGTGAAGACGCTGGCGCCGGCCTCGCCGCGGACCCAGACCGGGGCCCACAGGGCGTTCCACGCGGCGACGGCCGCGTCGCTGAACGGCGCCAGGCCCGAGAACTTCGGCCAGAACTCCAGGAAGGTGTCGGTGGCGATCTTCAGGGCCAGGGTGTCGTAGGTCAGCAGGGGCCAGGCGACGCCGCCCTCAGCCGTCAGGACGTCCGGCGGGGTCTCGCCGTGCAAGGCGACCTGGACGTCGACGGCGRCCTCGTAGAGCGGGGTCTCGTCCTTACCGTCGGCGATCAGGGTGGCGTAGAGGCCGTCGCCCAGGTCTTCCAGCACCGCCAACCCGGCCTCGACGTCGTGGGCCAGGATGACGGGCGCCGACAGGCCGCGATCGCGCAGATAGGCGGCGGTGGCCACGAAGGCGGCGACCGAGCCGGCGGCCAGCCGGGCGGCGGCGTTGTAGCCCAGGGCCATGCGCTCGGCGTCGCTGGCGCCCGGCGGGCAGACCACGCTCTCCAGGGCCGGCGGCTGGTCCATGAAGATGAAGCTCTGGCCGTCCCGATGCAGGCGCTCATAGGCCCGGGTCGAGGCGTCGCCGCTGAGCAGCTCGCGACGCGCGTCGCCGAAGCCGTGGGCCGACAGGAAGGCCGCCTTGAGGGTTTCGCGATCAGAGCTCAAGCTTGCGTCCTTCGAAGGTTCCGTGCGGCGTGAGGACGGCGCGGCGCACCTGTCCATCCTCGCCCATGGGGGTGATGTCTATAGCGAGTCGGTCAGGCGGCAGGCGCCCCTCCAGGCGCTGGGGCCATTCGATCAGGGCCGCCCCGTCCTCCAGCGCCTCCTCCAGCCCGATCTCGTAGGCCTCGTCCGGATCGGTCAGGCGGTAGAGGTCGAAATGGGCGACCGGGAAGTCGGGACCGTCGTAGAACTGCACCAGGGTGAAGGTCGGGCTGGGCACTTCCTCGTCGGGCGAGGTCAGGGCGCGGACCAGGGCGCGGGCCAGGGTCGACTTGCCGGCCCCCAGGGGACCGGTCAGGCAGACGGCGTCGCCGGGGCGCAGGGCCGAGGCCAGCTTTGCGCCCAGGGCCTGGGTGGCGGCCTCGTCGGGCAGGGCGATCTCGATCATCCGAACACCGCGTCGGGGTTTGAGGGCAGCACGCGCTCGACGAAGTGCTTGAGCGCCCCGGTGGCCATGGCCGCGTCGGGGTCCAGCGCCTTGGCCGCGATCGGCTTGCCGACGATCAGCGCGAACCGCCGCCCGCGCTTGTTGAGCATCTCGTGGAACAGGGTGATGTCGCGCAGCTCCTGCGAACGGCCGTTGAACAGGTGGAACAGGGTCGACCAGGGTCCGGTCAAGTGCATGGGCACGATCGGCGCGCCGCTCCAGCGGGCGATCGACACGGCCGAGGACTGCCAGGGTCGGTCGGTCAGCCGGCCCTGGATCTTGGTCGCCAAACGTCCGGCGGGGAAGATCATCAGGGCCTGCTCGGCCTTCAACGCCGCGCGGGTGCGCTCCAGCACCTGGCGCACGTGCGGCAGGCTGCGCTTGGCCTCGACCCACTCGACCGGGATCAGCACCTCGTCCAGGCGCGGGCAGACCCGCAGGGCGTCGGCGTTGGCGTAGAAGGTGAGATCGGGCCGCCGGGCCTTCAGGGCGTCATGGACCGCCACGCCGTCGGCGATGCCGGTCGGGTGGTTGCAGATCACCAGGGCCGCGCCGTTGGCCGGCAGGTTTTCGAGACCCTGAACGCTCACGTCGATGCTCAGCAGGTCGGACACGTAGGCCATCGCCTCGTGGCCGCCCATCGGCGCGACGGCCTCGACCAGGGCGCGGGCCTTGYCGTAGCTGAGCAGGGCGTGCAGCGGGCCGCGCGCCAGCGGCCAGACCCGCGAGCCGCACAGCTTCGGCGCCCGCTCGGCGATCAGGGTGTCGAGGATGTGGGGGCGGGCCGGTTCGATGGCCTGCGGCATGGTCATTGGCCGACTCTAGAGAAGGCCGGGCGCGGTTCCAAGGCGAGGGTCACGGCAAATTTGACGGACCGTTCGCGACGTCGGACGTTAGGGGCTGGGGAAGAGGGAGTTCTTGCATGAAGCGTTTTGGCCGCTGGCTTGTCGCCATYGTCGTGATCGCCGCCGTCGGGGCGGGCGCCTGGGCCTATTGGAATATCGAGCTGCGCTGGCGGCCCAAGACCATCACCAAGAACCAGGCCGAGATCGCCAGGATCCTGGAGACCGCCGGCTGGGTGTCGCCGGGGCTGAAGGGGCCCAAGCTCTACATGGTCAGTTTCCGCACCTGCCCCGACTGCGTGCGGTTCAAGGCCGAAGAATATCCGGGCCTGCACAAGGCCGGGGTCGACACCCGCCTGATCGAGATCGCCCGCGCCGACCGCAACGGCGTGCCCAAATCGACGCCGGCCGAGCGGGCGACCGTGGCCGAGATGTGGGTCAACCGCAGCTGGGCCCTGTCGGAGAAGTGGGACGCCACCCCGGTCGAGGCCTGGACGGCCGCCGGCATCGCCCCGGCCGACGGCGACGTCGCCCGCACCGCCGTGATCGAGGCCGGCCGCAAGACCGTCGAGGACCTTCGCCCGCTGCTCAAGGCCAACGGCGTGAACTTCGCCTATCCGCTGCTGGTCTGGTGGACCCCGGACGGCAAGATGAAGGCCTGCGCCTGCGAGAAGCGCGAGACGTATCGGTTCGTGCGGAAGGATCTGGGCGCCTAGGGGCGGACGGGGACACGCCCTTGCGGCGTGTCCCCAGCCAAGGTCGGCACCCCGGAAAGGGACACGCCGCAAGGGCATGTCCCCGGGCGGACTCTTAGAAATCCTGCGCCGTCGGGCGGACGGCGATTTCGCTGACGTCGACGTCGGCCGGTTGCTCCACCGCATAGGCGACGGCGCGGGCGATGGCGTCGGGGCCGATGGCGATCTCGTAGAAGGCGTCCAAGGCCTTCAGCGACTCCGCGTCGGAGCTGCCGTGCTTGAGCTCGGTGTTGACCCCGCCGGGCGAGATCACGGTCACCCGGATCTTGGAGCCCACCTCATGCCGCAGGCCTTCCGAGATCGCGTGCACGGCGAACTTGGTGCCGCTGTAGACCGTGCCGCCTGGGCTGAAGACCTTGCGGCCGGCGATCGAGCTGATGTTGACGAACTGGCCCGAGCCCTGGGCTTCGAACACCGGCAGGGCGGCGGCGACGCCGTACAGCAGGCCCTTGATGTTGATGTCGATCATCTTGTCCCACTCGTCGGTCAGGGCGGCCGACATCGGGGCGATGGCCATGTAGCCGGCGTTGTTGACCAGAACGTCGATGCGGCCGAAGGCCTTGAGGCCGGCGGCGATCATCGCGTCGGCGTCGGCCTTGACGGTGACGTCGGTCTGGACGGCGATGGCCTGGCCGCCGGCGGCGACGATCTCGGCGACCAGGGCGTCCAGCCTGTCGAGGCGGCGGGCGGCCAGCACCAGGCGGGCGCCCTTGGCGGCGAGGTGGCGGGCGGTGGCTTCGCCCAGGCCGCTGCTGGCCCCGGTGACGACGACGACCTTGCCGGCGATGTTGTTGGTGGTGGTCATGGCGGTTCTCCTTGTTCCGGTGGAGCGTCCTCGCCCCGTGGCCAGAAGATGAGGGCTCGACCGCCTCGCGATAATCCTTGATAGTTTGAACGTTGCTTCAAACAGGATTTGATAATGCAGCGCGACCTGCTGGATGGCGTCGTGGCCTTCACCACCGTGGCGCGGCGGCGCAGTTTCACCGTGGCGGCCGCCGATCTGGGCGTGACGCCGGCGGCGGTCAGCCACGCGGTCAAGCAATTGGAGGCTCGGCTGGGCGTGGTGCTGTTCGCCCGCACCACCCGCGAGGTCGGCCTGACCGAGGCCGGGCGGCGCTTCCTGCAAGGCGCCCAGCCGGCGGTCGAGGCGATGGAGGCCGCCACGCTCTCGGCCCGCTCGCTGGGCGAGGGGCCGGCGGGCCTGGTCCGCCTGACCACCTCGCGCCTGGCCCTGCGCATGGTGCTGGCCCCGGTGATCACCGACTTCGCTCGCGCCTATCCGGACGTACGGCTGGAGATCGTGGTCGACGACACCTCGATCAGCATCATCGAGGAGGGCTTCGACGTCGGCGTGCGCATGGGCGAGATGATCGCGCCCGACATGGTGGCCGTCCGGGTTTCCAATCCCTTCCGGTTCTGCGTGGTCGGCGCGCCGGCCCTGCTGGAGCGCGCGGGACGGCCCGAGCACCCACGTGACCTGAAGGGCTATCCCTGCCTGAACGTCCTGCAGACCACCCGCCGCAACAACTATCGCTGGGAGTTCGAGGAGGACGGCCGCGAGTTCGAGGTGGCGGTCGAGAGCGCGATCAGCGTCAACGACTTCGACTTCCTGCTGAAGAGCGCGATCGACGGCCTGGGCCTGACCTATCAGCCCGAGCCCCTGGCCATGCCGCACGTGATGGCCGGACGGCTGCAGCGGGTGCTGGATCCCTACCTGGCCGGCCCGACCGCCTGGCATCTCTACTATCCCAGCCGCCTGGGCGCCTCGGCTCCGCTGCGGGCCTTCGTCGAGTTCATGCGCGGCCGGCTGCGGGCGCCGGGGCGGGCGTAGGGGCTTCGAGCTATCAGCGGTCCAAAATAGGTTGTCATCCCGGAAGCCTCGCAGAGGCTGTCCGGGACCCAGTTGACTGGGCTCATGCGGTGCGGCCCCCCTGGGTCCCGGACAAGCGCTGCGCGCTTTCCGGGATGACAACAGGGGAGAAGGCGCGAGGGCGTCCTAGCTCTAGCAGGCGCCTTGGCTCTTCCCCCGCCGGCCTCGCCGCGCTAACCGGATCGGCGATGCCCACATCCGTCCGCACCGCCTACCGAGAACGCCTGGCCCAGGGCGAGATCAAGCCCGACGTCGCGCAGGCCGCCGCGGTCGATGCCCTGTCGCGGCTGGAGGCCGACCTCGACAACGCCGGCGAGCCCGGCTTCTCGCTGTTCGGCCGCAAGCCCAAGGGCCAGAGGGGCGTCTATCTGTGGGGACCGGTCGGGCGCGGCAAGTCCATGCTGATGGACCTGTTCTTTGACAGCGCCTCGGTGACCAGGAAGCGCCGCGTGCACTTCCATGTGTTCATGGCGCAGGTGCACGAGCACATCAACGCCTGGCGCAAGGGCGACGCGGCCGAGCGCAAGGCACGTTTCGGCCAGCACAAGGGCGACGACCCGATCGCGCCCACCGCCGACCTGATCGCCGAGGGCGCCCGCCTGCTGTGCTTCGACGAACTGCAGGTCACCGATATTGCCGACGCCATGATCCTGGGCCGGCTGTTCGAGGCCCTGTTCGCCCAGGGCGTGACCCTGGTGGCCACCTCCAACCGTCCGCCCGACGACCTCTACAAGGACGGCCTCAACCGCCAGCTCTTCGTACCCTTTATCGAGATGCTGAAGGAGAAGCTTGAGGTCGTCGCCGTGCGCGGGCCCGTGGACTTCCGCCTCGACCGCCTGCGCGCCGCCCGCACCTGGCTGGCGCCGGACGACAAGACCAACCTCGCCGCGTTCGACGCCCTGTGGGCCGACATGCTGGACGGGGCCGAGGAGACCGGCGCGAAGATCGAGGTGCTGGGCCGCAAGATGCATTTCCCCCGCGCGGCCGGCGGCCTGCTGCGCGCCTCGTTCGCCAGTCTTTGCCAGCAAGCCTTGGGACCACAGGACTATCTGGCGATCGCCGAGCGCTTCCACACCCTGTTCCTGGAAGACGTGCCGCTGCTGACGCCCGAGCGGCGCGACGCGGCCAAGCGGTTCAACACCCTGATCGACGCGCTCTACGAGGCCGACGCCAAGTTGGTGGCCCTGGCCCATGGCGAGCCCGAGGCCCTGTACCCGGCCGGCGACGGCTCGTTCGAGTTCGAGCGCACGGTGTCGCGCCTGCAGGAAATGCGTTCGGCCGACTATGTGGCCCGGATCAGGGATTAGGAGAGCCCGATGAGCGTCAAAGACCGCGTTCGCGTCCACGAGACCCGGCTGCTCTCCGAC